>JAJCYK010000633.1 GCA_029262935.1 Cytophagales bacterium
ATCTCTAAAATGTTGTCTGCTATCTGGGGTTTGCTAACGCTTGTCGTGGTGGTAGTCTTAATGGTGGTATATGCCAATTTTCCAGTATCCTCTCAATGGCAATTGCCAGATCAGCTGGGGAGTATGAGCGTCACTAAAAACCAGTACTTCTACGGAACTGTTAGCCTATTTTTGACGCTGAATATGTTGTATTACCTCGCCATAAGTATTGGAGATACCTTGGCTAAACGTAGAGGTAAACAAGTTAACATGACACGGCATCAACAGGTCCGAATGTCATTGAAGTTACAAGCAATCGGTTTAAATGTATTTTTGGGCTGTTTTATAGTTTTCTTGCAAACAACCGGCACACACCAGGTGCTTAACACGGATTGGTACTCGTGGTTATTCTTTTTGGGACCTGTGATTATGATCTTTGGATTGGTCTGTTTGTTATATGCAGCAATTATAAAGCAAAAAGTCACCTCAGGAATTGATTGAAATAGTGTTTTTTAACTCTATGTTAACCACAAACTTATACTTGCTATTTTCAAAGGGACGCAAAAATCCAACCTTTAAGACAGGTGATTAGTAAAAATTTTCATTGTATTTTTAAAAGCGGAACAACTAATTTTGACCGTCGATTTTTATAACTCTTAAATGATTTTTTAATGGCAACCCAACCACCCTCATCCAATTACACCGAGGACAGCATCAAGTCTCTGGATTGGAAAGAACACATTCGTTTGCGTCCTGGGATGTATATAGGTAAGCTAGGCGATGGATCTGCCCAAGACGATGGGATCTATGTACTGGTAAAAGAGATCATTGATAACTGCATTGACGAACATGTTATGGGGTTTGGGAAAACTGTCGATGTGAGAGTCTATGATCACAAAGTGGTGGTTCGTGACTACGGGAGGGGTATACCCTTAGGAAAAGTGGTGGACTGTGTTTCCAAGATCAACACTGGGGGCAAGTATGATTCTCAAGCCTTTCAAAAATCAGTAGGCCTGAATGGGGTAGGGACCAAAGCGGTAAATGCGCTGTCCAGCTATTTCAAAGTACAATCCTATCGTGACGGTAAAACTAAAGTCGCTGAATTCCAAACGGGTGAAATTGTTGTTGATGAAAAGATAAAAAGCAGCAGTGATCGTAACGGTACACTCATCGTTTTTGAGCCGGATAATGGTGTTTTCAAAAACTTTCACTTTATACCGGAATTTCTAGAAAACCAATTGTGGAACTATGCATATTTAAATGCAGGGTTAACCATAAACTTCAACGGGAGAAAATACCATTCGAAAAACGGGTTACTAGATCTGCTCACCAACCGGACGGATGAAGACAATTTGCGATACCCTATTATTCATCTAAAAGGGGACGATATCGAATTGGCACTTACCCATGGCAATCAGTATGGTGAAGAGTATTACAGTTTTGTAAATGGACAATACACCACCCAAGGGGGAACGCACTTGGCAGCTTTTAGAGAAGCACTTGTCAAAACCATTAGAGAGTTCTATGGTAAGAACTTTGAAGCTTCGGACATTCGGGCCTCGGTAGTAAGTTCAGTGTCGGTGCGGGTGATAGAACCTGTCTTTGAATCACAAACGAAAACCAAGCTTGGCTCTCAAAACATTGCACCGGATGGCCCCACCATGCGAACGTTTGTGAATGATTTTGTTAAGAAAGCGCTGGACAATTATTTGCATCGACAGCCTAAAACTGCTGATGCACTACTAAAGCGTATTTTACAGTCGGAACGGGAGCGGAAGGATATTGCTGGTATTAAAAAACTGGCTAATGAACGGGCCAAGAAAGCCAACCTGCACAACAAGAAACTTAGGGATTGTCGGATTCATATGAATGATCCCAAAGCAGGGGATCGAGCCAATGATTCCATGCTGTTTATTACTGAAGGAGATAGTGCTAGTGGTTCTATAACCAAATCTAGAGATGTGCAAATTCAAGCAGTATTCAGTTTAAGAGGTAAGCCACTCAACTGTTTCGGTTTGACCAAAAAAGTGGTCTATGAAAATGAGGAATTCAACTTACTGCAACACGCGTTGAATATAGAAGATGGTCTTGAAGGTTTGCGGTATCGAAAAATTGTAATTGCTACCGATGCCGACGTTGATGGCATGCACATCAGACTGTTAATGTTGACATTTTTTCTGCAATTCTTTCCGGACCTGGTAAAGAATGGTCATATATACATACTGGAAACCCCTCTCTTTAGGGTGCGAAACAAGACGAAAACCATTTACTGCTACAGTGAAGAGGAGAAACGCGCGGCCGTAGCCGAGTTGGGAGAAAAGGCAGAAATTACCAGATTCAAGGGGTTAGGGGAGATTTCACCGAACGAGTTCGGGGGGTTTATAGGGGAAGATATTCGCTTAGAACCCATTATTTTACGAAAAGACGCCAGCATCAAACAGTTGCTAAGTTTTTATATGGGTAAAAACACTCCTGATCGGCAAAAATTTATCATTGACAATCTGAAAATCGAAAAGGATCTCATTGAGGAAG
>JAJCYK010000634.1 GCA_029262935.1 Cytophagales bacterium
TTCTGAAGAGCTTCTCCAAATCTTTGTATTTGAAAGTAGCAACTTCTCTCTGTAAGCCCGTTTCTGGAAATTTTTCAGCAGGTAATATCAACTTGATACTTTGGATGTCATAGAATAAACGACTGCGTCTTTTATCAAAGATCCAATCTTCCATGATTTCCAACACTGAAATATCATTAGGGAAAAACATGTCAGCAGAAGCAGCTGATGATTCCTCATCACCACCACCATCTTCATCACCCCAAGCGTCGTCTCCGCCGTCCGCACTTTCATCACCCCAGCCGTCACCACTATCATCTCCCCAGCTATCATCATCTGTAAAACCCATGGCCTTTTCTTCATCTGATAGTACATCACCACCATAAACAGGCATTTTCAGGTTTTCCAAGAATTCTTCTTTGGACATTCTGGTCTGTAGGGAATCATTTCTATAAGGAAACAACACGCCTGCATTCACACCTTCAATAATGATCTTAGTGATCTCATTATTGTATGCGAAAAACGAGCGATTTTGCTTCTCTTTCAGGTCCATACGACGCCATAATGTTTTCTTATACATGATGTCGTAATCTGGGATTCCCGCAGTGGAATTATGATTCACATAATTCGCTGTTTCCTGAGCTTGAGCAGGGCTAGTAGCTCCTACAGCTGCTAAGAAAACCAAAACGAGTACATAACTTAATTGCTTCATATCACCTATTTATTAATTCAGTGGTACGTTAAAAAATACGTTACCCACATTTACATTCTCGGTCTTACCCTGGAAGTTCATACGAGATACTCGCTTCACTTCTACTACGATACGATCACCGGGTCGGGCCTTTTGCATCATAGCACCTACACTTAAAGATTCTTTCCCGATCTTCGATGGAGGTACTACAGGACGTTTTCCTCGAGCTAAAGTCACTTCCCAGCCCGTTATTCTATAACGTGCATCTTTAGGTAGTAAAGACTTGAAACTCTCATCTGGAATCGCCTTGATGTTAAGTTCGCGTAATCCGCTGATGTTCTCTCCTTGTTTAACGTTTACTTCCTTACCCCTATTGTACAAACGAATAGTTGGTTTAGGTATACGCTTAACTTTGAAGTTTTCAACTCCTAATAAGTTGCCACTGTTGTAAACATTAAGCTTTACTTCCGCGGCATTAGGAATTACTGTAACCATACCCGTTTTAGCTCCTTTGGTGGTATTTGCACCTGTGGCGGTAAAACTTGGGCTATAATTGCTTCCCAATTGAGGGCAATTTACTTGCAATTCATTGGCACAGTTTAAATACAGTGCTTGCATAGAAGCGGATTGTACTTGAATAACGGGTTTCGCTACGAAGTACTCTATGGTATCTCGGTAAACGCTATCCTTCAATTTCACTGTGGCAATAAAGGATTTTTTAGCTATACCATCTTTGTCATAGCCACCGCCAGCAGCCGTAAACGCGATCTTACCTTTTCCATTTACCACTTCCAAATCCTTACCATTATACGTCATGGCGGGGTTTTCAGCAGCTGAAGAAGATGCTGCAATAAACAGATCTGCTTCATATTTGGCACCAGCAGCCACCACACGTGAGTTAGGTAAGGCCACTAAGTTAATTTGATCGAATTTTAAATCCTCCGCACCTACTTTTCGAGCTAGCTCTTCTAAGGCGTCGGTTTCTTTACTGATAATTTCTGTTTGAAATTGGCTTATGGTAGCTAATCCTGCAACCATAGGCGTTTGATCAAACTGTAAGGTGGCAAAATCTCTTTTCCTAGCATTCTTATCTTTCGAGAATACTGGGTGGTCCTTACCATCCAAAGCCATATTGTCAAACTCTTGACCAGTCTTACCTGATAAGAAAGTAGTGTAGTCGTTAAGTAGCTTTTGCAGTTTAACTCCTTCGCCTTTCTTTATCATCATTGTGGCTATTTTCTCCATGTTCTTAATACCCTTGGGAGTAATGCCATCTTCCTCGTAGTTACCAGTTTCTGCAATCATCTTATCCTTAAGTTGATCTAGAGTTGCTAGTACTTTTGAGGTTTCCGCTCTCACTTCCTGAGCAGTATTTAACACGGTTACATCTTGTGCTCTTTCACCTGATTCTTTTACTGCTTTGTCGATTCGTCCTACAGTACTGTTGTTCTTCTCTCCTCCATCGTCAATTGTTTTCTCCATGGTTCTATTCATGAAGAGAAACTTCTCCAATACTGTATTACTTACGTTCAATGCCAGCAAAGCTGTTAGTACCAGGTACATCATCCCGATCATCTTTTGCCGGGGGGTTTCTTTAGCTCCTGCCATCTTTGTATATTTTTACTTTACCTGTTTAACAATTGTTTTGTAAAAATTAACCTTTCATGGCAGTTAACATGTTACCGTACACTGAATTCAACCTGGTGAGGTTTCCAGTTAAGGTAGACAACTGAGACTTAAATTGCTCAGACTGCTGTGAAGCTTCTGCCATACTATCCATCGCAGTGGATATGTTAGCATAGAATTTGTTCATTGCTTTCAAATGATTGTTAGCATCTTGCAATTCCATCTCATAAACTGTGTTCAATGCACCTAGATTTTTAGTTACATTTTGAACTTGCTCATGATACTGACGTGCATCTTCAGAAGCAGTAGTCATTTCGGACATGGCATCAACAGTGGCGCCATAAGAACGATTCATATCTACTAAAGAAGCTGAAGCTGTTTTAACATTTTGCGCATACTCTTCTGTGACAAATGCTGCATCACTAAGATCTGACATGTTTGCAACAGAATCTGATAGGCTATTAAAACCTTTTCCAAGACTGTCAATCAACTCAGGGCCAATTTTGGCGCTTTCCAACATGTGATCTAATTGTTTGCTTACTGAACCATTATCTCCAGCCGCCGCTACTAAACCTTCTGATTCATAGTCGTCAGCCAATTCTGGGTATACTTTCGCCCAATCTGGCTCACTGTGCTTCGGTTCGAAGGCACTAAAGAAGAAGATAAGTGCTTCTGCCGATAGACCTATTACCAACATTAAGTCGGCGCCAGGGTAATGGTTAATTTTGAACAGTGCTCCTACAATTACAATGGAAGCACCGATCCCGTAGATTTTAGGCATTATAGAGCTGTAGAACAACTCAACAAATCCACCTTTTCTTTTGCTCATTTTACTAAAGTTTAAAGTTTGAAATCCAAAAAAATGTCTTGTGATATTATGAAATCTCTGTGTGTCTTGACTACTAGTTAAACTCCAAGCCTGAAGACCGACCTAAGTTGGTCATGGCGCAACGGAATCCAATAAAAGCCGTAGCGGAGTCCTTGAATTCGTAAGAACGTGTACCTGTTTCCAAATAGTAGGCTACATCCTTCCAAGATCCTCCTCGGATAACCTTGCGGGGTTCGTTTTCGTCAAAATAAGTGGGGTTGAGGTCCCATACAACTGGCACAGCAGCGGGGTTAAAAGCATCCTCACACCATTCTGAAACATTTCCTGCCATATCGTACAGACCGTAGTCATTAGCGAAATAGGAAGAAACTGGAGCAGTATAGGCAAATCCATCATCATAGTAATTACCTCGTCCGGTTTTGAAGTTAGCCAACATACATCCTTTTGAGTTCCTTATATAAGGGTTACCCCAGGGGTATTTTGCTAAATCGCGACCACCACGTGCTGCATATTCCCATTCCGCCTCGGAAGGCAATCGGAAATTAGGCATAATGAAATCACCCACGCCTACACGGAAGTCGTTTAAGTAATTCGTACGCCATTGTGAAAAATATTTTGCTGCTTCCCAATCTACACCAACTACTGGGTAGTCATCAAAAGCAGGGTGGGCATAATAATATACCATAAGAGGATCTCCCATGTGGTGAGCAAAATCCCTAACCCATACCGTAGTATCGGGGTAAAGTTCCTCCATTACAAAATCTTCGCCAAGTACAGAAGCAGAATCTTCCAACATCGCTTCCATAAATTGTCGATACTCGTTATTGGTAATTTCGGTATCGTCCATGTAGAAAGGACCGATGGTGATTTGCTTGTTGTAATTGATCTGGGTAGCTGCAACATCTTGATCAGCTTGACCCATATGAAAGGTACCTGCGGGGATAGCTACCATACCGTAAGGAATCGTCATAATAAATCCCTCACGACCTTGTACACCTACCAACTCACCGCGATCGTCCTTATTTCCTTTAAAGAACAGTCCACAACCTTGTAAGGTGAATGTGGCAAGCACTATCAAGGCAACCGTTCTTATATTTGACACAATTTTCATAACACCTTTAAATTTTAAAGTAATATTCGATTTGAATAAATGTATTTTCGCTTAATTCTGTTTATTACGAATCCAAAAGTATAGGTTATCATCGCGCGTTCATAAGGAATACGAAGGAAAACCTGTGCTTTGTAAGTTTTAGGAAAAAAATAAACAAAATTTGTTTTTACACCTTTACCTGTACTAACGGATCGCCAGGCACCAATTATATCTTTAGAGAGAAATAATTTAGTGTCTAAAACGCGGAGTCCGAATAATCTTCCTGCCACCTACGGTGATAACAGGCAATGTATAACTCAACATTATTTCATGGGACGTGGGTTCTTTTACATCTTGTGCGCGGATAATGTAGTCGAATGCATAACCTAATCGAAGTGCATTATCCTTAAGAAAACTATAACCCAGCATGCCAACCATGGCATCTGATTGTCTAAATGAAATTCCTCCCCACATTCTTTCCTTGTAAGTTCCCATCACATTTATATCAAATGATAATGAATTAAAATCTGAAACCTTAACAATAAACGATGGAGTAAGAGTTAAATTATAATTAATTGCATAATCATACGCACCTGTCACGTATGTGTGGGTGACTAATGGGTTCCGGGTAGGATCGTTGCCAAAATCAAACTCAGTATTTAGCAAATGATTAACCCCTACGCCAAAACGGTAATTGCCGCTTTGATAATGAATTCCTAAAGCTAAGTCTGGACGAATTTGAGCATCACCTCCAAACACGTTTAAAGGATCCCCTGGATCAATCCAACGGTATTCATCATCATTGATTGATTGAGAATATAGTCCCAACCTTACACCAAAACTAAGTTTTCCTTCGTTGCTTACTGCTAAATGATAGGCGTATGAAACCTGAGCTTCTAAGTTGTTTAAGTTGCCCAACCTGTCATTAACAATGTACAAACCAATTCCGCTATTTATTCCTAACAACGGTGCATTAAAACTTACGATTTGGGTATTGGGTGCCCCACCATCATCTAATGTGGCCTGATAGCCAGCATACTGACTGCGGTGAATGGCGGTAAATGTAGTTAACCCGTCAGCCCCAGCCACGGCAGGATTGTAATACAAGCTGTTAAACATGTATTGACTAAACTGAGGATCCTGTTGGCCGTAAACAGCGGTTGCACATAATAGAAGCAATGTACAGATAGAAAAGAGCTTGGTCATATTTACAATGTTACGGCGGATAAATATAACAATTTTTATAAACATGGTAGTTTATAATAAACAAATACTTTAAGTCCGGGTTCCCAACTCGAAAGATAATTTACAACCTACGAAAATGGTGCCTACATAGTAGACGTGATTGGCAGGGCATTCGTTAAATATTATTTGCTTTTTTTATGTACAATTCCAAAGCGCCAGTCATGGATGGGGCATTGGGCAATGGTGCTTGAATATCCAAATTTAACTCTGCATCTAACACAGCTTTAGCAGTGGTAGGCCCAAAAGCTGCTATGCGCGTCTTATTTTGCTTAAACCCTGGGAAGTTTACAAACAACGAATTAATTCCTGACGGACTATAAAATGCA
This sequence comes from Cytophagales bacterium, assembly GCA_029262935.1. Lineage (GTDB taxonomy): Bacteria > Bacteroidota > Bacteroidia > Cytophagales > Cyclobacteriaceae > JAJCYK01. Next base: position 5,787 of record JAJCYK010000634.1, read on the forward strand.
ATTACATCATAGTTGACATTTGCCAAATCCGACAAATCACTGGCTACGGTTTTATAAATTACCGCTTCAGAATGTTGAAATCCGTTTTCATCCAAAAAATTTGGGATGTCATTCTTGCGAATATTGGAGCAAGGGAATATGTACTTTTCGTTTTTGTGCTTTTTTAAGATTTCTATTAAATCCATAGCCGTACGCGATCCTGTAAATATCTTTCTTTTACGGATTACGATATATTTCTGCAGGTAATTGGCCGTCTGTTCCGAAATACAAAAGTACTTCATATCAGCC
>JAJCYK010000635.1 GCA_029262935.1 Cytophagales bacterium
GAAAAATGAAACGCAGATTACTTATGACCAAACTACTGATTGAGGTTCCGTGGTTTTTCAAAACTAAATTCAAACAAGGTGCCTTCAATAGGTATAAAAATTTTGAATTGTGCGGCGCTCAAGTTTTTAGGAAAAAGCACCAACCCTCTAATGCTTTTACCTGGAGCCAATATGCCTGCAGTTAAGTAATCGTGATCCACATCGTCTCGTTCCCAAGAGTTGGAGGCAATTACCCCAGCCATAATGTTGCTGGAGGCGGTTAAGGCCAGCTGGGCGGCAAAATTTGCTGCTGCTCGATTGTCGGCGCGCCGTGCATCGTTCTCCGTCCAAAAGGACTGATTGGCATCCTTAGAGTTCTGTACCACTTCATTTATGATCAAACCTAGAGATAATAGATCTAAGAAAGTCTTGCCTGCTTTCTGCGCACTTACCTTTTGCTTCATAAACTTCTTAGCTCGAGTTTCATTGTAGGCGTAGCTGCTCCATTGTAAAGGCTTAGGCGTGTAGTATTGCTGCTGGTAACTCACAGGTACTACCGCTTTTAGTTTTCCTTTTTTGTTGTACCCCTGAAAATACATGGACTGGGGTGCATAATTTAAAGCTTGCTGTGTATTATTCTCAATCTCCACGTCAAACAATAAATGATCACCACGCATCACCATATTTTCAATATTGACCGTTACACTGTCAAGTTCCAAAGTGGCATAAGGTCGTTCCATTTGGGGATCCGTACCTAGTGGTGCCAGAATGCGAGGTCCACAGGATGTCAATAAACAAAAACCGATAAAAAGGGGTGATATAAGTTTCATGGTATTAGAGGTTTTAGGCAATTCAATGGGCACAAACATTATGCCAGCTCCTAGTACCAAATTGGGGGATTTTAATAGTTACAGGAATCCGGTTACTAATTACGCAAAAATTAGTTACTTCACACTGTGAACCTTAAACCACATAAAGCAGGTTATGTAAGCATCGTAGGTAAACCTAATGCCGGGAAATCTACCTTGATGAATGCCTTGGTAGGCGAACGTCTTTCCATTATTACCCGTAAAGCCCAAACCACCCGACATCGCATAATGGGAATCATTAGTGGGGCCGACTTTCAAATCATTTACTCGGATACTCCCGGTATCATCAAACCGCAGTATGAATTGCAGGAAAGCATGATGCGGTTTGTACATTCTTCGTTAGTTGATGCAGATGTCATTTTATGGATTGTGGAGCTAGGAGAAAAAATGGACTTGGAGTTGGATCTGTTGCAAAAGATTACGCACGCTCAGACTCCAGTTTTGTTAATTGTAAATAAAATTGACCTGGCGCAAGGCACTCAACTGCATGATAAACTGATCTACTGGAAGGAACAAACAGCAGACACCAACATTAAGGAAATCATTCCCGTTTCAGCTTTGCAGGTAGAAAATATTGAAGGTGTGATGCAGGGCATATTGAACAACCTTCCTGAGCACCCTGCTTATTTTCCTAAGGACAGCCTTACTGACAAGCCCGAGCGATTCTTTGCGGCCGAGTTTATTCGCGAGAAGATATTTGAAAACTACAAGAAGGAAGTGCCCTATTCTTGTGAGGTGGTCATCACGGAATTTAAGGAAGAAGAAACCATTATCCGTATCCGCGCAGAGATCTATGTGGAACGCAAAAGTCAAAAAGGCATCTTGATTGGAAAACAAGGATCTGCTTTAAAAAAAGTAGGCACCGAAGCACGTAGGGGCATGGAGCAATTCTTTCAGAAACAAGTGTTTTTGGAGACGTTTGTTAAAGTGGAGCCGGATTGGAGAAAAAAGGAATTGAAATTGAAGCGATTTGGATATTGATTCCCTACCCAAGTTGGAACAATCCAGCTACTTGGGATAATTTTGGCAAAGTAATTTCCATTACTTTTTTAGTCCGTAGGATGTATTACTTTTATAAGGCAGAAAACCAATAACAATGAGTACTAACCAAATAACGCTTTATAAAGAACAAAAATCAATTCCCTGTACAGACAGTCAAACTATATTAGAGGCCACGCTAGCTGCAAACATCCACCACATTCACGCCTGTGGTGGTTTTGGTAAATGTTCTACCTGCCGAGTAGCGGTGACGGAGGGTTTGGATTATTGTGCTCCCCGAAACGACGATGAACAGGAGATTGCCGACAAGTTAAACTTTCCTGATCAGGTGCGCTTGGCTTGTCAAACAACCGTTAGTGGTGATGTGCATATCCGGCGAATGATAGCGGATAAAGTGGATATGGAAATGGTAACAGAGCAGTTTTCCGATGAATCGGGAGTTACTATGGGAACTGAAAAACCATTAACTATTGTATTCACAGATATCGAAAATTATACCTCTTTTGTGGAACAATTTCCCCCTTACGACATCGTACATGTACTGAATCGTTATTTTCGAACCATGAATAATGTAATTCAGGAACATCATGGATTTATTAGTGATGTGGCCGGTGACGGAATATTAGCAGTATTTGGTAACAATGGGGGGCAGGAAAACAGCGTGTTGGATGCAGTTCACGCGGTCAAGGACATGCAGACCAATTTGCAAGAGTTTAATGAATACCTGCAATTAAATTATAACTGCTCCTTTGGTATGCGCGCAGGTATTCACTATGGACCGGTAATCATGGGCCCGTTCGATACCGGGTCTATGAAGAAATTAGCAGTAATTGGAGACAATGTGAACATGGCCAGTCGTATAGAAACGGCCAACAAAGCATTCGGTACAAAAACCTTGCTGTCTGCAGATGCCTATGAAAAGGTAATGGACCAATACCCTAATCACACGGTGTACAAGGCCATGCTCAAAGGGAAAACCGGTGAATTTGATTTGATTGAGCTCAGTGCCTAATCCAGATTGGAGAGGGTAAAATCCAGGCTTTCGGGGACGCCCAATGCAGATCGTTTCGCTTGAAATGCTGCCGTTGATTCAAAACTGTAAACGTTTTCTTTCACACTCCAATAATAAACATGGTATTCACGGATATCTACAATGTGATAGACGGTATCTTTTGGTTGATAGGCGCCAGTATTTTCGATCTCAATTTCTTCGGTTTTTGTACTTTGCGGGTCCTGTAAAGCGATTATAAAATCCTCATTCCAGCCTACTGCAAAAATCGTTTTATCAATGGCCTTTATACCTCCGTATTCCGAGTGATCCAAGTTCACATACAACATACTGTTTCTGGCATGGGTCTGCCAACTAAGATTAAAATCTTTAACCAAATGCTTAACAGATTCCGGCTTATTTAGGAAACAGCTGTTCAAAAATAACAGAGAGAAAATTAAGGATAGCGTTGGCCTTTTTTTCATAACCTCAAATGTAATAAAATTGAGAATTTTATATTCTCCTTTGGTTTTAAAATATTAAATAATATAACTTACGAGCCCTTTTATATACCATGATCCTTCGTATTGAAAACCTCCTTATTTCCCTTTGGCAAAAGGTTTCCATAAACGGAAACCTAAGGAAAGGAGTGGTAGTATTTTTGGCGCTTTTTACTTTGGCAATCGGGATTAACACGGTGCTCCGAGCCTCAAGAAGTCATGGTTCTCAGTATGATGATTTTGTGGCCTTCAGTAAGGATTTACTTTATGATAAGGTAAATATATATGAAGCTTACGCCTACGACAGGACCACTATCGGGAAATATCCACCTTTTTTCGGAGTGCTACTTGCACCGTTGGTTCCCTTACCTTTGTGGCTTGGGGCATTTATTTGGTATGCGTTAGGGGTGTTATTAATAATTCTAGCAGCGAGAGCCATTGCCAAAATGGCCTGGCACTTTACGGGAGGGAAGGGTGATGCCCCACCTATGGTAGCTTGGGTAACCCCGCTCTTTATGGCGCTGGTCATCATCATGTCCAACCTAAGTACCTCGCAGATCAATATATTTATATTCGCTCTGGTAATTTTGGGGCTTGAGCATTTCACTAGGCGCAAGGATCATTGGGCAGGATTCCTTATTGGTATAGCTGCTGCTATAAAGCTGACCCCTGGGTTATTCGTGGTTTACTTTGCTTATAAAGGATGTTGGAAATTAGTGTTGTGGTCAGCTCTTGGTGGCATCTTTTGTTGGGGCATACTTTTACCACTATTGATGGGGCCGGAGTATTATCTGGAAGTTATGCAAAGTTGGATAGGAACTTTAGACGGCTTTGTGACGGAAGGTGCCAGTGCAGAAGGAATTGTGGGCTACCGCCATACCAATCAAGCCTTAGAGGCAGCTTTTTATCGATATTTCACCCACACACCCGCCGATGCTGGTATCGACAATTTTTACATTAATTTGATTAGCATTCCCCATGCGACCGCG
>JAJCYK010000636.1 GCA_029262935.1 Cytophagales bacterium
AGGAATTCCTCTTTCACTTGATCTGGCCGGCAAAATATATGAGCATCATCCACCGTAAACCCTCGCACCCTGGTAAGACCGTGGAGTTCTCCGTGCTGTTCATAGCGATAGACCGTACCGAACTCCGCTAACCTCACAGGCAACTCCTTATAAGAGCGCGGTTTGGCATTGTAGATCTCACAATGATGAGGGCAATTCATGGGTTTCAAAAGAAACTCCTCCCCTTCATGAGGGGTCTTAATAGGCTGAAAACTATCTTCGCCGTATTTTTCGTAATGCCCGGAAGTGATATAAAGGTTTTTGTTTCCAATATGCGGTGTTATCACCGGATCATATCCCGCCTTTACCTGGGCCTTTCTAAGAAACTGTTCCAACCGTTCCCGCAGTTGTGTTCCTTTAGGAAGCCAAAGCGGTAAACCCATACCTACTTTTTCAGAAAAGGTAAACAGTTCAAGTTCTTTCCCAATTTTACGATGATCCCGTTGACGCGCCTCTTCAAGTAGGGTTAAGTACTCTTGTAACTCTTTGTTTTTGGGATAGGTAACCCCGTAAATCCGGGTCAGTTGAGTATTCTTTTCATCCCCTCTCCAATAGGCTCCTGCCACATTCAGTAGCTTTACTGCTTTGATAAATCCAGTATGAGGAATGTGTGGTCCTCGGCATAGGTCTGTGAAATTGCCCTGATCATACAAGGTAATCTCACCATCCGCCAAATCCTGTAGGAGTTCCAGTTTGTATTGATCTCCCTTTTTTTCGAAGTAGGCCAGAGCATCCGCCTTACTAATTTCTTGCCGGCGAAAATCATTTTTTTGGCGAGCGAGGTCCAACATTTTTTGTTCCACTTGCTCGAAGTCATCGGCCCCAAATTCTTGTCCCCCAAAATCAACATCGTAATAAAAACCCGTATCAATGGCTGGGCCGATACCAAGCTTTATTCCTGGATAAAGATCTTCTAGGGCCTCAGCTAAAAGGTGTGCACTGGAATGCCAAAAAGCAGTTTTTCCCTCCTCATCATTCCAGGTAAGTAATTGCAAAGGCACATCAGAGGTAATGGGGCGATTAGCGTCCCAGATTTCTCCATTAACCTTTGCCGCCAAAACGTTGCGTGCTAAACCTTCACTTATACCAGTAGCAACCTCCATGCTGGTAGTTCCTCTCGGGTACTCCTTGACTGTTCCGTCAGGCAAAGTGATTTTTATATTTTCAGTACTCATTGATTATTTTCGTTTGTCGATTTGGGAGTCAGTATTCTCAAATCGGCATTACGTTCTCGGTTTCTTTGTATTCTCTGCAAATATGCAATTTTTCCACTAAGTTTTTCATACTCTTCCACTGCTGGTGCGTAAGTGGAATCAATAGCAAGTATGGTTTGGTAGGTTTTAGCAGCTGCGGTGTAATAATTACGTTTATTATACACTCTGGCTTGCGTTAGTAAAGCTGGAATATAATGCTCTTTTAAGGTTATGGTTTTTTCGCTGTAGTAAAGAGCCGAATCATAACGTCGGAGCATAAAGTGAGTTAACCCGGACTCATAGAACAACCTAAAGTCGTTAGAATCCCTTTTTCTGAGATGAGTAAATACGGCTAGAGCACTATCAAATTGCTGTGACTCCCGTAACAGTTGACCTTGATCAAACATCAGGCTCAGGTCCCCTTTTTGTTCTTGTCTATTTTCCAACAGGTACTTAAAAGCTTCTTGGTAGTTGCCACTGATCCTATTGATTTCTACTAGCAATTTCAAGCTTTGGTACCTAACATCCGGATGTTGTGAGGCTTGGACCAAACTTCTTTTAGCAGATAGGGTGTCATGGGTAGCCCATTGAATTTGTCCTTTGGTAAGGAAATAATTAAACCCTTGGGGGTGTTTGAGAAGGGCTTTATCAATTTGAGATAGTGCGACTGTATAAGCACCTTTGCGATAGTTTAACTGTGCTAGTAAATACCAAAGGTCCGGATAGTCCCCGCCTAACAGTTGAGCCCTGGAAACACTGTTTAATGCTTGTTCGTAAGCCCCATTGACCATATGCAACTCGGCTTCTTTTATAAGGTAGTCCGGCGTGGGATCCAGCGTAATAGCTTGCCTAATAGCGGCTAACGCTCCCTCAGTATTTCCTACGGCTTCTAAGTAAATGGCTTTCTTGTAGTATCCATCCGGGTTGCTCGGATTACCTTTAACTCGTTTCTCTACAGCTTCCAACCCCCCTTGGTAAAAAGCGGTGTTGGGTACGGGAGCTTCCACCAAAGGGTAACTTTGATCTTGACTTTGGCACCCATTTAATACCATTAGCCCGCAGGCAAAACGGAGGATCAGGTTCTTCATGATTTTTTCATAAACTCTTTTTCAAGAATATCGGAGTTACGGACACTTCGACGATACCACTCAAGCCTTATGGCATCTTGTTCATCAGTAGTTAGTTGCCACGGCGCGTTTGACTCTCGCAATTTATTCATTAACGTATGGAGACACAAGGCCGCACATACAGAAATATTAAAACTCTCTGTAAATCCGTACATTGGGATTTTTACGAAAGCATCCGCGGCCGCCATAGCTTCAGAAGAAAGTCCTTCCAATTCCGTCCCAAATATCAACGCAATTTTTTGATCAACAGGCACGTCTGACAATCCCAGGCCTTCAGCATGTGGCGAAGTGGCATAAAGTTGATAACCTTGGTCTTTTAAATGCTGGAAACAGTTAGATGTGTTGGAAACCCCCTCTTCATTGTATCGCCAAAGATTGATCCACTTGGAAGAACCTTGCGTTACGTTCGGATTTAGCATATAGGCATTGCGGTTCTCTATAACATGCAAATCTTGTACCCCAAAACAATCACACGATCGAATAACTGCGCTGGCGTTGTGCGGTTGAAAAATATCCTCCAACACCAGGGTCAGATACCGGGTTCTCTGACCTAAAACGCGCTCCATAAGCTCCTTTTTAGATTCACTAACAAAAGTTGCCAAATGGGCCATTAGGCGATGATCAGGAGCAGTGAGCATCAGGATTCAAACAAACCTAGTTGATCCTGCTCAGGATTGGATTTGATTTCCAAATCTATGGTTGTCCCCACTTGAAATCCCGGATCTTGATCTTCGTTGGAATCGGATCTTTTGGGTTTGGAAGTCGGCTTCACGGGAGGTTTTTCTTTAGGAGTAATTTCGCTTTCAGGGCTGGGGGTTGGATCTTCAATTTTTTTAGGAGCAGCACCGTCATCACTTATGAATCGGGCTTTAAGCACTTTGTACTTGGAAAATTTGTTGCCGTTGGCTTTCCAACCCTTAACCTCAATTAAGTCATTGGACTCCAACTGTGTTTGCTCCGTTTTACGGCTTTTATCTCTTCTGAAATCGTACTCCAAAACAGGGCTTGCCTGAGTGGTAGCAGCGAGTAGCTTGCTGCCTTGAGCTTCACTAATAAAAGGGAATCGTTTGTCCAAGCTAGTGGTTTCTACATTAAATCGTTTTATGTAATGCGCTTTGGAAACACTGTCATAATGAATGGCTGTCACTACGTTTTTAGGATCATGCCGATCCAAAACGATTACTTTCTCCGGTTCATAGCGGTTGGTAAGTTCAAAGTCCGTTAGCTCATAACTGCCGTCTTTATGCACCACTAAAATGCGATCGTTCCCTTGAAAATTTCCTATATACCGACCTCGTTGTTCCCGGTTTAACCTACCAACAGTTGCGTCATACCAAATGTCAAGGCCTCCCATGGTCGATACACCTTCAGCATTCATTTCTACTTTTCTTACCGGGTACCTGGTTAAAATATTGCCCCCTGCACTCCTGCCTTTTACATCTATTTCCGCAAAATCAAAATCAAAGACCTTTTTACGAGCTTTAGCTCCTGAGGTGAGATAAACGGTGACGGATTCTGCCTCCGCATTGGGGTTCGCAGTTAGATACCATACTTTAGACCCGTTTTGGCCCTTGGTTAGATGGTATTCTTTGTCCCGAGTTATGGCCAACACCTGAAATCGCTTGGCCAGGGACCGTCCACTCTTTCCATCCAAATAGATCATATTATACACCCGGCGTTCATCATTCTTTTTAAATACGCCAGCATATAAAATGCCTTTACCCATAAATACTTTGTCCGCAATACGGGAAACTTTACATACCCCGTCCTGACGAATGACCAAAACATCATCTATGTCTGAGCACTCAGAAACAAACTCATCTTTACGTAAACCGTATCCAATAAAACCTTCACTGCGGTTTACATACAAGCGGGCGTTGTTGGCTGCCACGACTCGGGCGGAAATGGTCTCAAATGATTTTATTTCCGTTTTACGCTCCCTGCCGGCTCCGTATTTCTCTAACAGTCGTTTAAAGTAGTCAATCGCATAATCTATGATATGCGCCAGATGATGTTTCGTCTCTTTTAATTCTTCTTCCAGATTCTTGAGGGCTTCTTCAGCTTTAAACGAGTCATACCTGGAAATCCTTTTAATCTTTATCTCAGTCAGGCGGACAATATCTTCTTCGGTAATTTTCCGGTAGAAATCCTTCTTATATGGATCAAGACCTTTATCAATTGCTGCTATTACGTCTTCCCAGGTTTCGCACTCCTCAATATCCCTGTAAATTCTGTTTTCTATGAATATCTTCTCTAGTGATGAAAAGAGAATCCGTTCGAGCAATGAAGACTTCCTGATCTCCAACTCCAATTTGAGCAACGCTACCGTTTGATCCGTATTGATTTTAAGAATGTCATTAACGGAAATAAAATGAGGTTTATCTTCAATGATAACGCAAGCGTTTGGGGATATAGACACTTCGCAGTAAGTAAATGCATAAAGCGCATCTACGGTAATATCCGGAGACTGACCCGGTGCCAGTGTGACCAAAACTTCAACATCCTGAGCGGTATTATCCACCACCTGTTTGATCTTTATCTTACCCTTATCATTGGCTTTAATAATGGAGTCAATTAAAGAGGTAGTAGTGACACCATAGGGAATATCTTTTATAATTAAGTTACGCTTGTCGTATTCTTCAATGGTAGCGCGTACCCGGACCTTGCCTCCCCTTTTCCCTTTGTTATATTCGCTAAAGTCCGCCATGCCGCCGGTGGGAAAATCCGGTAATAGCTTGGATGACCTGCCTTTTAATAATTCAATGGAGGCTTTACATAATTCACAGAAGTTATGAGGCAGTATCTTGGTGGAAAGGCCTACGGCGATACCCTCAACTCCTTGAGTAAGTAAAAGCGGGAATTTGACTGGTAAGGTTACCGGTTCTTTTTTACGTCCATCATAGGACAGTTGCCATTCAGTGGTCTTAGGGTTAAATACTACCTCCAAAGCAAACTTAGAAAGCCTTGCTTCAATATATCTGGCCGCCGCGGCACTGTCA
>JAJCYK010000637.1 GCA_029262935.1 Cytophagales bacterium
CTCTTGCGCTTCTTTTTCCGTAGTATGTGCCGTGTGTCCTTCTTGCCACAAAAATTCTGTGGTACGCAAAAACAATCGCGTACGCATTTCCCATCGAACTACGTTGGCCCATTGATTTATCAACAGAGGCAAGTCTCTATAGGACTGAATCCAATTGCGGTAGGTATTCCAAATTACCGTTTCCGACGTAGGTCTAATAATGAGCTCCTCTTCTAGCTTAGCTTCTGGATCCACCACCACACCTTGGCCATCCTCAGCGTGTTTTAGCCGATAATGCGTTACTACAGCGCATTCTTTGGCAAAGCCCTCTACGTGATCTGCTTCCTTACTTAAGTAGGATTTGGGTATGAATAACGGAAAATAAGCGTTGCTATGACCTGTTTCCTTAAACCTATCGTCCAAAGTCCGTTGCATTTTTTCCCATATAGCGAATCCGTAAGGTTTTATTACCATACAGCCCCTAACAGCGGAATTTTCTGCCAAATCTGCTTTCTTTACCAGTTCATTGTACCAAAGTGAGTAATCTTCACTTCTCTTAGGCAACCCTTTGCTCATTTTTTACTTCTTCTATAAATAACTGAGAATATCTTCTTGGATTAGACATTAATTCAGAAAAAACCATTTAATGGCATCAATTTTGCTCTAAACCTTACTGAACCAAGATTCGACAAATATAAGTTTTTCAAGCTTATTTCGATCTTAATTAGTAATTTGTCGTAAGTAAAGATAAAGAATTATGAAACCTCTACTGTCTGTAAAATTAATTGTTGTGGCTTTAGCTGCTGGGTTGTTTTCCTGCTCGTCTAGTCAATATGCACAAAATGGCTCCAGCGAGTATGACGACCTGTATTTTAACAGTAGCGATCGTACGCCCGTTTTGGCCAGTACATCCCAACGCACCGTGGTCGAACGCCCTGTGGACAGTAGTTCTGAAGAAATTGGTGTCGGTGTAGGTTATAACTCAAAAACTATAAACCCCGATTATGGACTTCCTCAAGATGCCGAGGCTGAAAGCAACTACCAAGAAGATGAATATTTTGTAGAAGACTACGACAAGGAATATATCCAGGATGCCGTGGATGATTATCTCAGATCATCTGCATATTCCGTGCGACGTAGCAACAGGATCAGTTACTACCAGGATTTTGACAACATCTATTGGAGTGATCCTTTATTTTATCAAGGAACCATTTTCGATCACCTTTAACGCGCCCATTACGGCGTGTATAGTCCCTTTGCATACAGATCGTATTACAGACCTTACAGTTCCTTTTACGGAGGATACGGCCGTGGATTAAGTGTTAATCTAAACTTCGGTTTTGGATTTGGACGATATGGTAGAGGTTACAACCGATATTACGATCCTTTCTTTGACCCTTTTTACTATGGTAGAGGCTACTATGGTGGATTTGGACAATCGTATTATGGTGGGTTTGGTTACGGTAATATTTGGTGTCCACCTTCTTATTATGGAAGGGCAAACAATGTTATCATTGTAAACAATAATGAAAACGCCAGAAGTGGTAATATCAGATATGGACGCCGAGCACCTCGAGGCAGTAATGGAATTGCAAACAATAACGGTATCAGACAACGAACCACCAATACACCATCATCTGCAGAAAGGGTACGCGTTAGAGATCGAAATGCTACCACCGGAGCCAACGAACGAACCCGAAGTACTACGGGAACTTCAGAAAGATCTGGGTTAAATACGGATCGTATCCGTAGTAGAGATGGTCGCGTTGGATCACCTGCAGAAAGACCGAATACAAATACTCGTTCCTCTTCGACGAACAGAAGTAATGAAAGAATTAATAGCCGTACCAGACCAAGCGGCAACTTAGATCAGCGAGGAACTATTAATAAGGACGCTTACCGTCGACCTCAAAGAAGCACGGATAGCAACCGATCGCGTACTACCACTCCTAGTAGAAATAGGAATTACAGCCCTAACCCCTCCAGGAGTTCAGGTAGTCGATATGGAGGTACTCCCAGTAGAAATACACCGAGTCGAACCAGAAGCAGTTCGCCAAGTAGGAGCTCCACTCCAAACCGGACTCGTAGCAGTTCGCCAAGTAGGAGTTCAACTCCTAACAGAACCCGCAGCAGTTCACCTAGCCGCAGCACCCCTAGTCGTACGCGTACTAGTGGATCAAGCAGTAAAACACGCACGCGGAACTAAGAGTCTTTGCTACCATTCTTAGATCTTAATTAGGGAAGTTTTAAAGCAACAAACATGAAACTATTACATAAGCTTATTGTGATAAGCACGGGCATGGTATGTTTAAATATCGGAGACATCCAGGCGCAGCAATTTTCAGACTTTGCACGCATATTCAGTCAAAGTGATGTCCACGGGACCGCACGGATCCAAGGAGTGGGAGGTGCACAAACGGCACTAGGCGGTGACCTAAGTTCCATTTCTGGGAATCCAGCAGGACTGGGATTCTACACTAAATCCGAAGTGTCGGTAAGTCCAGGGATCGTATTTACTGATAACAACTCCAGTTATTTGGGCACCACGACTAATGATTTTAAAAATCAATTTAATTTTGCAAATGGCGGCGTGGTTATTAACAAAAGCTTAGGTGCTGAAACCGCCAGTGGTTTTAAAGGTGGCTCTTTCGGGATCAGTGTAACCCGTATGAATAATTTTCAAAATCAGCTTAATTATCAAGGCTCAAATACACTTGAGGATTTTATTGACTTCGCTGTTGACGAAGCAAATGCTCAAGGAACAAATGCATACGATGATCCTGACTTATTGCCGGAATTGTCATTCTTAGCCTTCCAAACCACGTTGATCGATCGTTTCTTTGAAGTGAATGCGCCCGGAGATACTACCTTTTTCTTTGATAGAAACATTTATGACATACTAGATCCTGATATTGTCGCGTTCCCATCAACTGAATTTCCCACTGCCCAACGCGAATTTATCAATACTAAGGGAGCACAGTACCAAACCACCATCGCTTACGGTGGCAATTTTTCAGACAAGTTCTATCTAGGAGCCTCTGTTGGAATCACCAGCTTACGCTTTGAGCAGGACCGAATATTTACTGAGGAACCTTCTGAATCCGACCTGACGCGACTATCGCTAGTCGACAACAGATTATTAACAGGAACTGGAATAAACGGCACCATTGGATTTATCTATCGCCCGATAAATACATTTACTATGGGGGTCAGTTACACCACCCCTACCTTTTATGAATTGGAAGATGAGTCTGTAATAACTCTGAATGCTGATTTCGACAATGCCAGCCTCGATGAACAAGTGGTGTTCGTACCGTTGTTATTTAACTTGCGTACACCAGGTAAATTGAGCGGTGGCGTAGCGGTGTTTTTGGAAAAATACGGATTTATCACAGCAGATGTAGAATGGGTTGATTACGGAAGCGGAAAATTCAGCAGTAACGAATTTAGCTTCGCGGATGCGAATAGTGAAATTAATGCCTTCGAGTCTACTTTAAATTTCAAAGTAGGGGCCGAATTTAGGTACAATATCGCTCGATTCCGGGCAGGATATGCGCATCAAGGCGATCCGATGAATAAGATCGACGGAGTTGACCGCAGTCGGCAGTCAATCACCGTTGGAGCTGGAGTACGCTACAAAAGATTCTTTGCAGACGGGTCCTATGTTCGGTCCAATTTTGACCAATCCACCAGCCCCTACCCTGGAGCTGCCACGGCACTAACAGAAAACGTTACAGAAAATGTCGTACTAACTTTTGGAATGAAATTTTAAAGAGACTCTAATGCACTGAAGAGTTGCTCAGTTTGTAAGTCTTCACCTGACATGGACAAAGTAGCCCTGCAGTAGTAGGGCTTTCTTTTTGTCAAATGATCTTGGAGCGTTAGAAGTAGTTGTTTTTCGGATTTGCCTGCCAGCAAGGGACGACCTGCGGATTCAAGTCGCACACGATTCACCAAGACCTCAATAGATACATCAAGATATATGGTGGTGCCTTCTTCATTCATAAAATCCATGTTATTATGAAAACAAGGAGTGCCTCCTCCAGTGGCCACAATCTTGGCCTCCTCTTCTTGAGCCAATTGACGTAAATAGTGCGACTCTAATTCACGAAATCGAGTTTCCCCATTTTCATTAAAGATACTGGTGATCGATTGGCTTTCGTGTTCCTCCAAGTACCGATCCAAATCAACAAAGCCGCAACCTAAAAGGTCCGCTAATGCCTTGCCCAGGGTTGATTTTCCTGACCCTGGCAATCCTACCAAGTAGATGTCCTTGTCACGATAAGACCTGCTCATATCACCTGCTTACTAAATCCAACACGTGTTGGGCGGCAGGAACATTTCGATTATGCCACTTCCCGAGGACCACTCCATCTTTTAATACTAATAACCCTGGATTACTGCGCACCATAGTTTTTAATACCGTAGCATCAGCAAAGTAAAAAGGAGCAGCTAATTGTTGTTCGTGTCTAAAAGCATCAAATGTTGCTTCATCAGAAGCCGTCAATACCATCACAGACACTTGGTCATCTACTGCCTCGATTAATCGGTTTATTTCCAAAAAAGAATTAATCCGAGCCTTTTCAGCATAATGAACCACTATTAATAATTTGGCTCCTTGAAAGGATTGATCCGTCAAATCGTCATTCGTGGTATCCCAGATACTGTAGTCAGTAATTTTAGCTTGTGCTTCCGGGTTAAGCAGTACAATATCTTTATAGATGTATGTGGTGTCGGTTGGATAGTTATCGAACTCATGGATTTCTCCTTCCTTTTCCATCAGATATTGATAGCGCAACGGCTCTGAAGCCTGCATGGCTTTTGGGATATTGGTTTCTTGCTTGTAGGCCCTGAAATCGACAAACGGCAAGTTTCTAATAGCATATATGGCCAAGCCTAAATTGAGCAATACCGTTATACCCAGGACAACATGGCCGGTTCGAACCGGTAACATGTCGTTAAAAGATTTACGATAAAAAAACAACACGCCTATCAGTACTAGCAGGATCATATCTTTAGTAAAGCTTTCCCAGGGGGTGAGCTTTATAGCGTCGCCAAAGCATCCG
>JAJCYK010000638.1 GCA_029262935.1 Cytophagales bacterium
GTCTTTCCTGCTTTAACATTTGCTAGGGGTAATTTCTAATAGTAAATAAGTAATGCCATGGTGTTCTTAAGGGTCTTCAATTTAGTTATTTTTTTCGTTTCCGTATTTCAAGAAAATTCTCTTCATACCTTCAATTGGTTGTGCAAATACCTGCATTATCTTAAATAATTAACGCAAAGATGGGGAGATAAGTGTGCGTAAACCTGCAAAATAGTGCAAGTAATATTTGAAAATGCAGTATTTATTGTCACTTTTACTGTTAACTAAATTATTTAATCAATTAATTCAAACATATGAAGAGATTACTACTTCTCTATTCGCTATTGTCGTTGGTATTTGTAATACCAGCCATGGCACAGCAGCAGGCGATATCCGGACAGGTTACCGCTTCCGATGATGGATCTCCACTTCCTGGAGTGAACATCATAATACAAGGCACTACCAATGGAACGATTTCCGACTTAGATGGAAACTACAAATTAAACGTTCCTTCAGGTGGTGTTACCTTAGTGTTTTCATTTGTTGGCTATCAGAATTTGATAGTAGAAACAGGTGGAAGGTCATCAATAACCGTAGAGCTCATATCCGATGTCTCAACTTTGGACGAGGTTGTGGTTACAGCATTTGGAATTGAGCGACAGCAAAAAGCTTTGGGATACTCAGTAACTGAAGTAAAAGGTGAAAGCTTAAGTGAGGCCAGGGAAAACAATGTGGTTAACTCGCTTGCAGGTCGCGTGGCCGGTGTAGCAGTAAGCTCACCCGCATCTGGTCCTGCGGCTTCCAGCCGGGTGGTAATTAGAGGCAACTCTTCAATTACGGGTAACAACCAACCGCTTTATGTGGTAGACGGGGTACCCGTTGACAACTCCAATCTAGGAGCCGCTGGTATGTGGGGAGGAAAAGATCTAGGAGATGGTATATCCAGTTTGAATCCTGATGACATAGAGTCCATGTCTGTACTTAAAGGACCCACGGCTTCTGCCTTATACGGTTCTCGAGGTCAAAACGGAGTTATATTGATTACCACCAAAAGAGGTAAGGCCGGAGACGGCATTGGCGTGGAGATCAACAGCAACTTCCTTTTTGAGGATCCTTTATTGGGCGAGTATGAAGAGTTTCAATATCAGTTTGGTGCAGGTACGGGAGGTTTAGCTCCGGCTGACCAAGATGAGGCTATTTCCTTTAATCGAGGCAGCAGCTGGGGAGCACCCATTGCTGGACAAAGCGTAATACAGTACGATGGTGTCAGTCGACCATATAGTGCCCAGAGAAACAACATCAAGGATTTTTACGAAACAGGTCGGACGCTTACCAATACGGTGGCTTTAACTGGCGGAAACGAAAGTGCCAACTTTAGATTCTCTGCGTCCTATTTGGATAATGAGGGATTGGTGCCAGAAAGTGGTTTGGAGCGTTATACCTTTAATCTTAGAGGTTCCGCGCAACTAAGTGAAAAACTCTATACGGATGTTAAGTTGAACTACATTCAGGAAACTGCCGACAATCGGCCATCACTTTCTGACACACCAGAAAACCCGGGTTTGGTTATCCCTGAACTAGCCTCAACTACTAGCATTAATACTTTAAGGAATTACGAAGATGAGTCCGGAGCAGAAATTCCCTGGAATGGTTCCATCTTTCGTACCAATCCTTACTGGGGTATTTTTGAGCAATCCAACTTAGATACTAAAAATAGAATGTTGGGATTCGCTTTGTTGCGATATGAATTTACTGATTGGTTATCTATACAAGCAAGAACAGGAACGGATCAGTACACGTTGCGACAAACTGATATTGATGGATTTGGCACCAGTTATGTGCCCGAAGGACGTATCACGCAAATTAACTGGGACGTAAAAGAGAGAAACTCTGACTTCTTGATACAACTTGATAAAAACATTAATGAAGATTTTCGTTTATCAGGTAGCTTTGGAGCCAATCATAGAACCCAACGTTCAGAGTTATTGCGAATTTCTGGAAATGATTTCTTCACTCCGGATTTTCAGGATATAACCAATACGAAAAGTCAATCCACTGAAAACAGGATTGCTAGTCAGAAAGAAGTGAACTCTTTATACGGAGCGTTACAAGTAGGTTACAAGAATGTATTGTTCTTAGAGATGACTGCTAGAAATGACTGGTCTTCTACTTTAACCAATCCTTTAGATCCAGATGGATCTGACAACAGCTTCTTTTATCCCTCAGCTAGTTTAAGTTTTGCCTTCACCGATGCTTTCGAGATTGGATGGGCACCACTAACCTTTGGTAAAATTCGGGTATCAGCAGCTCGAGTAGGAAATGATAGCGAAGATCCATACGTGCAGTTGTTAACTTATTCATTGATTCAACCGCCATTTAATGGTCAAGGTCTAGGGCAGATCGGAACGGATAGAATCCCTAATTCTACATTGAGGCCCGAAGAAAATAAAGCGGTGGAAGTAGGAGCCGATTTAAGATTCTTCAACAACCGGTTTGGTGTAGACTTCTCTTGGTACTTACAACGAGCTGAGGATTTGATCATTCCAGTTAACGTATCTCAAACTTCAGGATTTAATTCATCTGTGGTAAATGCCGGTGAATTGGAAAACAAAGGCGTTGAGTTGTTGTTGACTGGTACTCCGGTACAAACCGCTAGCGGTTTCCGATGGGACGTGGCGTTTAACTTCTCGAAAAATCAGAGCGAAGTACTTACTTTGAGAGATCCCGTAGAACGTTTGACCATTGGTACGGCCCGATCTTTCGTAACAGTTGAAGCTCGAATAGGTGAGGCCTATGGCACCATTGTAGGCGCTCCTTATCGACGTACTGCGGATGGTGAAATCATTTTTGATACCGATGGGACACCTTTGTTTGGTGAAGTTGAATATGATGCCAATGGAAACCCTGCTTTAGATGATGCTGGGAATGTGATCATTAATGAAAGAAAAGGTCTAGGCGTAGCTAATCCAGATTGGATTGGGGGTATCTCCAATACCTTTACTTACAAAGGATTTACTTTAAGTACGCTTATTGATATTAGGTCTGGTGGAGAAATTTATTCTCAAACCAATGCGATTGCGTATTCCAATGGAAATCACATCAACACCTTAGAAGGTCGTGAAGCATTTTATGCAGGCACGGGCGGTGTAGTTGGACAGGGTGTAGTTAATAATGGCACCTTGGAAAACCCAGAATTTGCGCCTAATACTACGATAGTTGATCCAGAAACTTATTTCGGAAGTTTACCTGACGAAGAGTTTGTTTACGACGCAGGTTTTATCAAAATGCGGCAAATCGTCCTTGGATATAATTTGCCTTCCTCATTGATAAAGAACACGCCGTTTCAAGGAATCAAAGTATCACTAGTGGGTAGGAATTTATTCTTCATTCACAAAAGTGTAGACAACATTGATCCTGAGTCTACTTATTCAAGTCGCAATGATGCTCAAGGATTTGAGTACGGAACATTGCCTACAGCGAAAAGTTTTGGATTTAACATCAACATTAAACTGTAAGGCCAGCGCATTAAAGTGATAGAATTATGAAAGCAATAAAAAAGATAAAATACTTAATATTAGCCTTAGCAATGGTGGTAAGTACAAATTCTTGTACAGACGATTTTGCAGAGCTAAATACGAATCCAAATCAAAGCCCTGATTTAGATATAGGATTCCAGTTTGCCAGGGCGTTGCTTCAATCTTCAGACAACAGATTTGAATATTGGAGATCCAATTTGATCTACCCTACTGCCTTAGCGCAGCAAGCATCTCAAACTTGGTGGACAGGTAATACTTACGGTCTTAACGACCAATGGACTGGCGCTTGGTGGGGTACCTACTACACCGGATATGGTAAGAACTTAGTTGATTTGATCAACCGAGTGGACCCCAGCACGGATGTGAATACGTTATCTGCCGCCAGACTATGGAGAGCGCATTTATTTCAAAGATTAACAGATTTATATGGTGATGCTCCTTGGTTTGAGGCCGGTAAAGGTTTTATTGACCAGAACTTTAGCCCCGCGTATGATACCCAGGAGGCCATTTATACGGACCTTTTAAAAGAGGTAACGGAAGCTGTAGCTGCATTTAATGACGGCTCCAACCCAGTAGCGGGCGATGTGATCTATTCCGGTGACCTAGACAAGTGGAGAAAGTTTGGAAATTCCTTGCGCCTGCGTTTGGCTATGCGACTTACGAAAGTTGATCCAGCCACGGCCCAAGCAGAAGCTTCTGCTGCGTTTGCCGCTGGTGTAATGGAAAGCTTAGATGACCAACCTGTTATGTTCCATGACGATGATCGTCGTAATGGTAACTCTGCAGTGGTACAAGCAGATCATTTTAGATTGATGGAGCCCTTTGTGGAGTACCTAAAGTCTACTAATGATCCTCGACTGTCCATTTACGGTGGAGTATATGACGGAGGTGATTTAACAGCAACACCACCTGCTAATTTCTTAGGTATGGCGGTTGGAGCTCAAACGAATGAAGACGGTATCGCGCAAATTCAACTGGATCATTTCCGACCAAATGATGTTCCCTACATTCATTATCGTTATGTAGAAGTTGAATTATTACTGGCCGAAGCGGCTTTAAGAGGCTGGATTGGTACGGATCCAGCAGACCATTATGCCAATGGAGTAAGAGCCGGTATGGATATGTGGTCAATTTATCCAGGGAACCCTACGGTAGCTTCAGCAGATGTTGATGCCTATTTATTGGCCAACCCTTATGACAACGGTTCATTTGACGCCAGTATGGAAAGCATTCACATGCAATTCTGGTCGTCCATGTTTATGAATGGATTTGAATCGTGGGCGAATTGGAGACGAACAGGAATACCTGTCCTGACTCCCAGCGACCACCCCTCAAGGACCATTTCTACTGTGCCTCGAAAAATGCCCTACCCTGTAAGAGAGTCTGGTGATAATGAAGAGAATTTTAGACAGGCAGTGGCCCGTCAAAGCGCTACCGGATCTAATGATCTAAGCGGTAGGGTTTGGTGGGATTCTGAATAAACAATACAGTTTAGTTTGTAAACAAGTAAGGCGAGTTTTCGGATTTGCCTTATTTGTTTCTCTTTTAGGGTATCTTAAATATTTGTGATTTTAGAGGATTTGCCTTATTTTTATCTTACTCCTCCAGCCTTTGCCCAATTTAGATTGATTCTTAAACCTAGTGTTTGGGTGCCACTAGTTCATTAGTCACATGAGTATAGACCATATTAATATAGAAGTATGCTGTTATAGTATTGCGTCTGCTCAAGCAGCTTTTCAAGCCGGCGCAGATCGCATTGAACTGTGCGATAATCTTTTTGAAGGGGGTACCACCCCTAGTACCGGAACCATGAAGTTGGTCAGGAACCTTGTTGACACCAAATTGTATACCATGATAAGGCCCCGAGGAGGAGATTTCCTTTACACGGACTTGGAGATGGAAGCCATGCTTATGGATATTGAGGCTGCAAAGGCGATACAATTGGATGGCATAGTATTGGGTGTATTAAAAAAGAACGGCACTTTGGATACCGAGCGGATGAAGGAGCTTATTGAAGCTGCTAAGCCTCTTGAGATTACTTTACATCGGGCTTTTGATCTTACCATTGATCCCTTTCAAGCTTTGGAAGATGCTATTGGCTTAGGAGTAGATAGGATTCTAACTTCTGGCCAAAAAACCAATGCTTTTGATGGCATCCCCTTGATCAAGTCACTGGTGGAATTAGCCGGAGACACCTTGAGTATCATGCCGGGTTCAGGAATAAACGAAGGGAACGTCTGTGATATCATTTCTCAAACAGGTGCCCATGAATTCCATGTTTC
The DNA here is from genome assembly GCA_029262935.1 of Cytophagales bacterium. Taxonomy (GTDB): domain Bacteria; phylum Bacteroidota; class Bacteroidia; order Cytophagales; family Cyclobacteriaceae; genus JAJCYK01. The sequence continues at coordinate 5,798 of JAJCYK010000638.1, forward strand.
AGCAAAAAACTCTAAAGCCAGTTTAATGGAATTTAAACCAGCAGAAATTAGCCTGGGGGACTCCCGCTTCTCAGAATATTCCATGGAGGTAGCGGACGCCCAAAGAATCACACATTACCGTCAATTGACTAAGAACTTAGTCAATTATTAAGGTTTGTCTTGAGCTAATTGATTGTAGCGGCTGATGATCTTTATTAAATCTTCTTCTGTGCTATAAACTAATCGTTCGTCTTTTATATATGACATCATTTCTTCTCTAAGACCTTCGAATAGGTATTCATTTTTCTTACGGCCTTTTTCTACTTCGAATAGTTCGTTGCCTTTTCGCACAAAATAGCTCTTTTCTTTTTTAAGTCGATCGTCGCGGTTACCTGCGTTTAGTTGAGGTAAATAGTTTGACTCTATCAGCTTAATACTGGTTTTCGTTATTAAACCAAGTGAACCATCTACTAATACTTCCAACAGCCCCACTAATTTGGTGCCCTTATATTTGTAGTTGGTATTATTTACAAACAATACATTCCTATCACTTTCTGGGTCGAGCCATTGCCCTTTTCGGATGCGATTTCCTTTTAGTACTTTGACCTCTCCATCCAATTTGATTTCCATTTGCTCATTAAGTAGATCATAACGGAGCCATTGGTCGGATATCTTTTGATTGGTTATCAATTCAACGCTGCCCATGCGCCAATTGTCATAAACAAAGGTGGTGCCTTTAACTTCAGTAGGGGGGAGTGGAATTTCTATTATTTTGCCATCTAGGTCTTCTCCATATAACGGCCTGGTCACAACTGGGTTGGTTAGCCCATTGTTTTGCGAGGAAACAGGCAACGCTATAGGGCACATTATTGTAAGCAGAGAAATTCTCCAAAGCACTTTACGTATTCCAGTCATAATATTAAATGTTTATCCGAGTAGGTAGCGCTACCTGTTGAGTGCTTTGATTATTTTAATAAATTGGAAAACAAGGTTTCTAGTAATACGCCACTTTGGTCTTGGGTATATTCCCAAAACATGACGCCTCCCAATCCTCGTTTTTTTACAAATTCACACTTATGACTTAGTGATTCTGCATCGTCATAGGTTATAATGGTTTTTGTAGTGGCGTTCCATAGATACGGCGCTCTGGCCTGTTGGTCCCAATGCCGTTGATAGGCTCCCTTGGCAATTAAGTCCTGGATAGTATCGTGCTTCATAGCAAAACTCTTACCCTCATATTCACGATAGAGGAATAAGCCGTCATTTGAGGTAACACCCTCCCAGCCACGGCCGTAAAATGCTGCACCAATAACCAGCTTTTCTTTGGGGATCCCTGCCGCAATGTGCTGCTCAACAGCGATTTGGGTGTTCTCCAATCGATTGGGATTAGCACTTGTATGGTATAATCCGGTATGGTGACCGGTTACATCGGACCAACCTCCATGAAAATCATAGGTCATGATGTTGATAAAATCCAAGTAGCGTTGAGCCTCTCCCATATTGGTATGATCGAGGTAATTTTGATTGGCAGCAGTGGCAATGGTTAAAAGATAGCTATCCGCATCAGACTTGTGGTCCTTTTTGCTTTGAGCATCCAATTTTTCACGCAAGACCTTTAATAGCAAAGTAAAATTGGCCTTGTCCTCTTTTCTAAAGACGTTGTCCTCACCTTTTTGACCAGGGTATTCCCAGTCCAAGTCAATACCATCGAGACGGTATTTAATTAAAAACTCAAGGGCGCTACTAGCAAATATTTCCCTTGATTCTTCAGTTAATGCAGCGTCAGAGAAATGATTGGACCAACTCCAGCCGCCTACGGAGATGAGCGTTTTCAAGTGAGGATTACGTTCCTTCAACTTGTTAAGTTGCTGAAAATTAGCAGAGTCAAGTGGCTGACCCGATAATACCCGACCGTTTGCTATGTTGGCGAAAGCATAATTAATATGGGTGATCTTGTGCGCTTGAATTTGGTCAATCGCCATACCTCTGGAACCAGAGAAGTAGGCAATTACTTTGTAAGATGTTTCGGTAGATTCTTGTTGATCCTGGCCATAACAAACGAATGCCACCTCTAAAACAAATACCACCATTAGAATACGTTTCAGGATCATTTAGCAGGGGTTTAAGTTTGGAGTTTCGTTTGTAAAAACAAAACATTAATTTACTGATTTTACTGGTAATAATGAAGTAAAACCCCTGGCTATTGTTATTAAAATATTATGAGTGAATCAGCGTTGTCATAACGGGCTAGTATTCAATTTCAGCAATTTAATAAAGTGATTTATATTGCTGATTACCAATTGTATAGATAAGAGGATACAACCATTTTTTGAAAATAGGAGTCTATATGTTATAGAAGGCAAATACTATGAAAACGACTGCTGTATTCTTAATGATTTTCTCCTTGATGTTGTTTGGCTCCTCCTGTGAGGAAAACGACTGTTGTAACTTAGATGAATCGTCGGATTTGATAGGTAATTTTTTACTGATTGAAAGAGGTTATTCACCAGGCATTGGATACATCGTGACACCGGTGAGTCCTTCACCACCGCAGACCATTACACTACACGCTAGTGGGGAGTTTAGCACCACTGTGCAGGAATTAGTAGATTACAAATACTACCAAGTTATTCAGGATGCTGCCAACGACGTGCATATATTAGCACTCTTCGAGCACCTACCACTCACTGCAATAAAATATGATGAGCTGAAACACAGCTACAATATTGTTTTTGAGGATGGCCTGGTAAAATTATACTTCAGATTTTGCATCGAAGGGTGTCATTTAGGCTTCAACAAAATGGCATCTTAAAAGCACTCCTTAAGTCATACCATTGAATGCTATTTTTAAATTAAAATTGCTCCTAACCGCATTGTTAAAAAATTCCATGTTTTAACAGTTTCAGCCTTCAATATGTTGATGGCTCATGTAATTCCAATTTAAAACTGTTGCTCCCTTTTTTACAAAAAGCCTTCTCAAGATCTCAATTCTCCTATGAGCAAAATTTGAAGTATCACCAGATCATACCCCCAAATATGATGGTAAAGCTAAAATTAGATAGAATTATACCAAGAAATTGTACAATTCCTAGATGATTAAAATAATCAAACAAGTCAATAAAAAGTCTATATCTCAGGGCTTTAACTAGTCATTGAATAACATAACTTGAAGTGATTTAAATACAAGAGTTGCAGTATTGATATTCATTTATGCACCACCTTGATCGTGATCTTTCTATAAAGAAATGTCCGATTTCTCCTTGTTTTAACAACTAACATATGTTTAAACACCTAATTTATTCAATCCATTCTTAATTTATAAAATTGCTTAAAAACACCTGTTAGCAGATGAAATGACCTAAAGCAAAGCCTTGCATTTCAAGAAAAAAAACCAACTAAATTAAACCAAATGAAAAAGCTAGTACTACTAATTCCCCTGTTATTAATTACAGGTTTACTCCAAGCTCAAATTCGACTTACATCGGTGGATCCTGTTAACAATAACATCACTATTCGAAACTTCGGAGCAACACAAGTAGATATATCCGACTACCGTTTATGCTCAAACATAAATTACACCGTGGATCTTGACACAGATGGCTTGGTTAGCATAGTATCTGGTGATTTTATCTTGTCTCAAAACGAGGAGGTTACTGTCAATTGGGCCACAGCTGGTGGTTTGCTGGCGGCCGGTCGTGATGCCGGGTTGTATTTACCAGGGGCTCCTTTAGTGGGTTTTGGCGACCCGGCACAAATGGTAGACTATATGCAATATCTTGGTTCTTTTCCTTTTCCCAGCGGGAGGGAAAATGTAGCTTCCACTAAAGGTATATGGACCACTGGAACATTTGTTTCTGGTACGGCGCCTTACACCTATACTGGCAACGGTACTGACCTTGGTGCTGGTTTCTGGGAAGGGTTTAGCGCCCCTGTTTGTTCTATCACCGCCTTAACAGCAGGTACTCAAACGGCTTGTGATCCTGGCACCAATACCTATACCCAACAGGTGACGGTCACCTATGAAAATGATCCAGGCAGCGGCACATTGGATGTAAACGGTCAGAGCTTTGCTATAGGCAGCAGTCCCCAGACGGTTACCCTTACTGGTTTGGTATCTGATGGAGCCGCGGTCAATGCCACGGCAAGTTTTAGTGCAGACGGCGCTTGCGTCCTAACGGTGAATAGTTTGTTTACAGCACCGGCGGATTGTACTCCGCAACCTTGTGCCATCACGGCGGTAGCAGCTGGCTCTCAAACGGCTTGTGATCCAGGCACCAATACCTATACCCAGCAGGTGACAGTTACTTATGAAAATGATCCGGGCAGTGGCACATTGGATGTAAACGGTCAGAGCTTTGCTATAGGCAGCAGCCCCCAAACGGTTACCCTTACGGGTTTGGTTTCTGATGGGGCCGCGGTCAATGCCACGGCCAGTTTTAGTGCAGACGGCGCTTGCGCTTTAACGGTAAACAACCTGTTTACTGCACCTGCCAATTGTACCCCCACGCCATGTGCTATTACGGCGGTAGCAGCAGGTACTCAAACGGCTTGTGATCCAGGCACCAATACCTAT
>JAJCYK010000639.1 GCA_029262935.1 Cytophagales bacterium
GCTTCATAACCGTTAGAATCTGCGTAACGGGCCAAATCCAACCACATGGCTGCCCAGCGTTCTCCGAAATGTGGGGAGGCTAGCAAGGAGTCCAACAGGGTTTCATAACCTTGCTCATTCGGTTGTGAAAGATATGCGGCCAACCATTCCGGTCGTGGGGGCATTCCAGTTAAGTCCAGGCTTGCCCTTCTCGCCAATCGAGCAGGGTTGGCCATCTGTGCCGGATCCAAGGACAGTTCATTTAACTTCTCTAAAACGAAAAGGTCCATTTCTGCCAAAGGCCAATTGGACTCAATTACAGGTAATTCCGGTAGTTGCGGAGGCAAATAAGCCCAATGATCCTCCCAGTTGGCTCCTTGATCAATCCATTCAGCAATAAGGGCAACCTCCTCTTCAGTAAGTGCTGGAGCCTCTTGAGGCATACGTATGTCAGGATCATGGTGTCTTATGCGTCGGTACAATTCACTTTTTTGATGGTTTCCAGGTACAATAGCTTTCTTCCCGGATTCAGCCGGTGCAAAGGCTGTTTCCGGAAACAACAAGCTAAAGTCACCAAGTTGCTTTACCCCACCGTGGCACACCAAGCAGTTATCATTAAGAATTGGCCGGATCTGTTCGTTAAAGCTTATAGGTGGCTTTTGATCACAGGACTCAAATAAGATCAACCCTGTTAAAAGCAACATCCAAAGTTGAATAAGGCTGCGAGGTTTCATTTGAGGCTTATGCGTAGTGGAATTGAAATTTAAAATACGAATTTATTCTGGGAATAAGAGCACAACCGTTCCTGAATTGATCATAAAACATACTACAAAATTACCTCTTCCTGACAGAAGATCCCGGTTAAAGTGATTTGGCAAGATCTTGCTAAATCCTTCTGGTATTTATTGATCGTTCCTTGTTCATTTGTATTAGTAATTTTTAACTTGCAACATGGAGCAATTTGTGGTATCGGCACGTAAGTACAGACCCGCTTCTTTTGAAAGTGTAGTAGGACAAAGTCATATAACGAAGACCCTGCAAAACGCTATTGAAAAGAATCAATTGGCCCAGGCTTTGCTTTTTTGCGGACCCCGGGGGGTAGGGAAAACTACTTGTGCAAGAATTCTCGCACACACTATTAATGAGTTCGATGAGACCCAGGAGCTGTCGCAATCCATGAACATTTATGAATTGGATGCCGCTTCCAACAATTCAGTAGATGATATTCGAAATTTAATTGACCAAGTACGGTATCCACCTCAATACGGAAAATACAAAGTATATATCATTGATGAGGTACACATGCTGTCCAATGCTGCATTTAATGCCTTTCTTAAAACATTAGAAGAACCTCCATCTTATGCTATTTTCATCTTGGCTACTACTGAAAAGCACAAGGTGATACCTACCATATTATCTCGTTGTCAGATCTACGATTTCAACCGCATTGGAATTAGCGATATGGTGGATCATTTGAAATTTGTAGCCAAAAAAGAAGGGGTGGAAGCAGAGGAGGAAGCGTTGCACTTAATCGCGCAAAAAGCAGACGGAGCCCTCAGAGATGCCTTGTCTTTTTTTGACATGATTGTAACTTTTGCTTCTGACAGTAAAGTTACTTTAGAGGCTACGTTACACAATCTGCATGTCCTGGATTTTGAATACTATTTTAAAGTAACTGACTATTTGTTGCAGGAAAATACGTCGGATACGTTACTTATTCTAGACGAAATCTTGGCAAAAGGATTCGACAGTCACAATTTCATCACGGGTTTAGGTGAGCATCTTAGAAACTTGATGGTCTGTAAAGATGCTAGTACGGTACAATTAATGGAGGTCTCAGATAGCGTCAAACAACGGTACTTGCAACAGTGTCAACAAACAAGCATGTCATTTTTGCTTACCGCTTTAAACATTGCCAACCAATGTGATCTAAGCTACAAGAGTAGTAAAAATCCCAGGCTCCATGTTGAGATTGCATTAATGAAAATAGCTCATTTACCTTCTGCAGTACAACTTGCTATTGGTGAGCCTAAAAAAAAAACATCAATCCCACCTAGTACAGTAGCTGAAGATAAACCAGCGGCAGCAACCAGCAATACGAGTCCAGAGAAGTCCTCTGAAATTGAAATAGCTTTGGTAGAGAAGCTGCCAGAGTCCGTGGACATTACTGCGGAAGCCCCAGTACCTGCTCCTGCAGAACCTAATTCTAATACCACGGAAACCGACCCCCCTTCAAACACAAAAAAGGTTAGTGGGACTACCCGGAACACTGGTAAGCTGCCTAATATCAATGATCTTAAAAATAAGTTATCCGCTGATAACACTACCGAGGAAGAAGTGACGGTCGTTAAAACAATGAGGAAGGAGTCATTTACTCACACCGAACTTATGAAATTTTGGGAAGAGTTTGCTGAAAGCCGCCGAGACGCAGGTAAACAGCAAGAATATTTGATCCTCAGTCAAGAACCGGAAGTTCATGAACCTTCTACCATAAAGCTCATACTCAACAGCGCAGTCCAGACCGATACGGTAGATGCTCTAAAGTCAGATTTGATGCCCTTTTTACGGGACAAGGTAAAAAACGATGAATTAAAATTAGAAGCGGAGCTTGAAATTGATGAATCAAAACCGCTTATTTACACACCAGCTGAAAAGTTTCAATACTTAGTAGAGAAACACCCGCCATTACGTGCTCTTCAAGAGAAATTGGGCTTAGACCCAGATTTTTAGGACAATTTTGTACTCACATAGCATAATTCTTATCTTTGTGGGTTCTATTTTAGTATTTTTTTAATATTGATTTTTTTGAAATGAGACGATTTATTCTATTATCATTAGTAATCAGCTTTACATTTTCTATGCTTTCTGCCCAAACCCTGGATGAGCTAAAAGCAGCACAAGCAGCCAAAAAGGACACTTTATCCAGATTAGAGGGTGAAGTTGGCGCATTACAAGGCCAAATTGACGCCTTCCCAGGTTGGAAAATCGGGGCTTTTGGCACTATTGGGGTAAACA
>JAJCYK010000640.1 GCA_029262935.1 Cytophagales bacterium
ATGTTTGGAAAAGATTCGTGGAATCCTGGGGAGTACCACACGTATTTTAGGGTATTGGAAACTGCTGATGAGTATTTTCCATATTATAAAAAGTACCACGCATATTGGAAAATGTATGGGTTGGACCTTCCAGATGACGTGTTAAAAAAAGTGTACTATAAAAATGCCCTACGTGTTATTCCGGGATTGGATGCTTCTCAGTTTCCAGATTAAAGCATTTCACAGCTGATTTTTTGCTTATATTTATCACTATGGAGTGGTTTATCAGTATTTTCTTAGGTATTGGGCTGGCTGCGGCTGTCGGTTTCAGGATCTTTCTACCTTTTCTAATAATTAGCTTAGCCAATCGCTGGGAGGTGATGAGTTTAAGTGACGGCTTTGAGTGGATCGGCAGTACTCCAGCTTTGATATTATTTATAACTGCCACCATTTTAGAGATACTGTCTTATTACATTCCTTGGTTTGATAACTTGCTTGATTCCATCACTACACCTTTGGCTATGCTTTGTGGATCTCTGGTAATGGCTTCTGCTATGGTAGAAATGGAACCTTGGATTAAATGGACTTTGGCAATAATTGCTGGGGGAGGAACCGCCGGTCTTATTAAAGGTACGGGTGCGGCTACTCGTTTAATGTCCAGTGCCACTACTGGAGGATTCGCTAATCCATTGATTGCCACTGCAGAAGCGGGAGGAAGTATTTCTTTATCCTTATTGGCAATCTTCGTGCCCGTGGTTGCGGCAATACTAGTGGTGTTGTTGACTTTCTATATTTTATCCAGATTATTCCGTAAAAAGCAAGCTGCTGCTACCACAGACCCATAGCCAGTTGAGAAATGAATCGACCAATTGTAGGTTTGGTCACGCGATTCAAAGGTGCCATAGGATCAATCTTAAAAGGAACTTCTTTCAAAATATCAGTAAGACCTTTTACATCATTAGTGGTAGTAACAGTATTGGAGCCCCTTAATTTTTGCAGAAGATATTCCGCAGCTTGTTCTTCCCATTGGGCTTTACGTGCCGCGTTGCCTTGGTTCCAGGCATCGAGATAGGCTCTCAGCATTTCGTATCCCACAGGTTCTACATGAAATGTGATACCATCTATATTTATTTTGCGGGTCATGGCTTTAATAGTTCCAGTTGTATCTTAAGGATGCAGCTACTACTAAAAAAGTTGCATGTTTAAACCATTTTTTTTTATCAACGAACAACTGCTTGATAAATAGAATGTTAGCTAGTCGGCTCTTTCATAACTTATGCGCCACTGAAGCTTCCAAGTACTCCCATCGTCGTCTGATCGTTCCCAATCCCAGGTAAAGGTATCTGGAGTAATGTCATAAAACACCATTCTAGATATGATGGTTTTCCCATTTCTTACTTGGGGTAGCGTTTTGAATATCCGGCGCACGCCATCGATTTCTCCAACAAAATTAAAGTACCCTCCTTGATTGTCAGCCCAGGCTTGGTGCCAAGTTTGAGCCGTGGGGTTGTAAACACTGAGACTTGTGCCCTTAAAACCAGTATTGGCTCCGGCATCTGTAGCTTCAAAGTTCTCTTGAATCACTTTACCATCCAGCGTTTTCTCAATGTGGTTTACCCCTTTTGCTATTTTTCCTTCACCAATATCCCAAGTTAAGTTCCATTTGCCTACCCAGAAATCAAATTCATTTTCACTTTGAGCAGTCAACAAAAAGGTACTTAAAAACCCCATGATGAGTATGAGTGTTATTCTTTTCATGATCGTAACAGTTTATTTGATTCCAATATAGATATGCGGGGCAACTACCAGGATAAATCCGATAATATTTATCCTATTTTTACTAACATTGAATGAATAATAAATGAATATAGATCTCAACCACAAACGAATTTTGGTAACAGGCGCCAGCCGGGGAATCGGCAAAGCCGTTGCGCTTCAATTGGCTAATTCGGGGGCAATTGTTGCTGCCCAATATCAAAAAGACAGATCCGCCGCGGAGGATTTGAGGGCACAATATCCCCATAACATTCACTTGTTCCAAGCTGATTTTTCGCAATCAACATCAGTAGTCACGCTATACGATCAGACGGTAGATGCTTTAGGAGGGCTAGATGTGTTAGTAAACAATGCAGGCCTGGCCCTTCATGCACCCATGAACACGGAAGATCTTCAATGGCTGGATCAGTGGACCCTAACTTTACAGGTCAACTTAACCGCGGCGGCTCTACTTTGTAAAAAAGCAATTTTGGATTTTTCGGAACAAAACCGGGGTATTATAATCAATATATCCTCACGAGCGGCCTTTCGAGGCGATACTTCAGATTATCTGGCCTATGCCGCCTCCAAAGGAGGGCTGATGAGCCTTACAAAGTCCATAGCCCGGGCTTATGGTAAAAAAGGAATTGTGGCTTTTGATATCGCACCAGGGTTCGTAAAAACAGATATGGCCCAAAGTTTCATTGATCAATACGGAGAGGACTTGGTATTAAATGACATTGCCTTAAACGATTTAACTACACCTCATGATATTGCTCCTATCATAACATTGCTTGCTAGCGGCCTTGCCAATCATGCTACGGGTACTACCATTGATGTTAATGCAGGTAGTTATATACATTAATCATGTTGACTATGGATGACAAGAAAAGATGCAATTGGGTCAACCAAGCATTTCCGGCCTACACCGCCTACCACGACAATGAATGGGGAGTGCCGGTTTACGACGACACAATCCTCTTTGAATTTATTACCTTAGAAGGTGCCCAAGCGGGATTGAGTTGGAGTACCATCTTGAAGAAAAGAGCCGGATATGCCAAAGCATTTGCACAGTGGGACTTCTACCAAGTGGCTAAGTTTACCGAAAACGATATCCAGCGATTACTCCAGAATCCTGGAATAATCAGAAACCAGTTAAAAGTTAGGTCTACTATTACTAACGCCCAAAGTTTTATCAAAATCATCGCAAGTCATGGTAGCTTCAGTAACTATCTTTGGGATTTTGTTGGAGGTAAGCCAATTAAGAATGCATTTAGAGGCGTGTCGGAAGTGCCTGCAAGTACATTGCTATCGGATGCTTTAAGCAAGGATTTAAAAAAGAAAGGATTTAAGTTTGTAGGCTCCACTATTATGTATGCTTTTTTGCAAGCCGTAGGAGTGGTCAACGACCATACCACTGATTGCTATCGGTATACTGAATTGTGAGTGGTGCTAGAAGTCCAATACAATGCTACTTTTCTTTTTTGTCAAACTCCAAATCCCTTGCAAAGTATCCTGTGAAACCAGAGGGGCAGTAAACAATACCAGGTTATCATCAAGTATTTGCACGTTATTATTTAGTACCTGATCACGCTCATGACTATAGGCATAGGCCTCCAATAGCTGTAATTCTAAGGTGCTGGCCGAAGATTCATTGTTACCTATGGCGGTTATGAACTTCAAACTAGACCCTATATGAACCTGGTTAAAAGA
>JAJCYK010000641.1 GCA_029262935.1 Cytophagales bacterium
AACTGTTCCGCTATCCTAGGTGGCGCCTTTATTTTCAAATGATCAAGAATAGAAGGGAGAATAGCTACAATGGGTGGGTTTTCAAAAAACGCGGGTTTCAAATTCGGATGATTGGTGACGATCCAGGTAGCCCTCTCCCGGTCCGATTGCCCCCCGTGACCGGTGCCATCCTTTTGGCTTCTGCCATGATCGGTGGTAACTACAATCATCCAATCTTCCTGATAGTTATTCACCCGATGCTGTACCGCTGACCAGATCCTGCCCACTTGAAGATCCGCTTTTTCTACCGCGTCATTCATCTCCGGGCTGTCTCCAAACTTATGTCCCATATCGTCAGTAAACTCCAAATAAACCCAGGATATATCCGGACTTTCGGTTTTGATATAACGGGCTGTTTCTTTGGACACCAACTCGTCGATATTGAAAATAAATTTCCGTTGATCGTCATGCGGATAGTTCTCAAGGTCCTTTTCAAAACCATCGAAGGTATAATCCATTTTTATATTTCCAGCCTCAGGTAATCCTTCTCCAATGAGTTTGGTACGGTTATCTTCCCAGGTGGAGAAAATCGCTGTCTTTTGCATAGGATCAGCCGTTTTTGCAATTCGAAAAATATTCCAGTAGTTATAATTCGGAGTCTTTACCTCGTTGTCCAATACATGGTGCTTATTACCCCAGGTACCTGTGATCAGGCTCATATAACCTGGGGCACTGACGGTAGGTGTTTCACTTTTTTGTCCTACTTCACCACCTACGTAAGCACGCGTATATCCGCCAGATTCTGCTATTTCATCCAATACAGGAGTTTTAACTTGTTCGATTACATCGGCGGGGATGCCATCCAAAAGAATAAAAATGGCCTTCTGCTGGCTAATGACCGTGATGCTTACTAGAGACAGGGTTAGTAGTAGTAGGTTTTTCATTTAGGAGTAGTCTGAAATATTCCTCAAGCTAGGAAAATGATTCAAAAGGAAGAAATGGAGGTAGGTGTTAACTGTTGTATTAGTGGAGACTAAATGAAAAAGCAGCTACGAAACAAATCTTCGCAACTGCTTTTTCACCGTGGGCCCTGCTGGGCTCGAACCAGCGACCACCTGATTATGAGTCAGGTGCTCTAACCAACTGAGCTAAGGGCCCTTTAGCATCGTCTACCCAAGGCGGACGCACTAAAAATAGACTGCAATTTTACGGATATTCACATTGATGTACAAGTATGGGGAGGCATTATTTCCCAGAGAGGAACCAACGGTTAAGATTAAGGACTACTAACGGGTGTTATGACCAACAAAAAATCAGTTTTTAGAGGTACCAAAAAGAGCTTATAGGGTGAGTCACAAGAAAATAATGTCAGGGGTTATATTAAAAGAACTTATTCAAAAGCCACGTAGTTGTCGCCCTGACTGATGCAGATGATGTCTATGGGGTTGGTGTCTACCAGTAAGGCCAGACATCTAAAATCAAAACTTTCTTTTCTGAAATACCCTATTTGTACTACGCTGCCTGCAGTTAACGTGATGTCAGCAATCGTGGTATCAAGTCGTTGAATAACGTCTTGGTCTGGATGTAAATTTAATCCAGTGCTGGTCTTGAAGAACAAATACCCACAGCTCCCATCTCCAAAAGCTGTGACAGTGGCTGTAACAGGACAATGGCCCGCTTCCTCGGTATCACAACTGAAAAGGAATATGCTGAAGACGAATATAAGAAGGTAAATTTTTCTCATGATTTCTCAGTTTGTATAAGAGACCATCAAAATGCTCAATTGGTTGTAATGGCTTAAAATATTTGGCATTAATTTAATTCCTCATCATATTTTCTGTAAGTGGTACCACCTATGACTAGTGCTGCAGAAATGATCATGAGATTTTTGATGATATACTGTCCTTCCATAGTGGGCATTAAGAAACGTCCTTCTTGAAACGTGATTTCAGGCAGGATCACCAAAGGCAAAAAGGTTCCAACCATTTGCGTAAACAATAGGCCAATTCCGATGCGGGTGGTGGCTTTGAAAATGAAGCATACTCCAATAATTACTTCCCACCAGCCAATGATGGCCAACCAGGTCGCGGGTGCTAAGAACGGCATCCAGGAAACCGTGTCCATTACCAATCCGGCGGCCGCGGATTGACCTAAGGGTTTTAAAATGCCAAACCAAATGAATATGGTAGCAAAGGACCATCGCAACGCGAAATTGCCCCAGTTGCGCATAAATTTACCTATGGTCTGATCAATCTGGTCAAAGTTCAACAACATAGTAGCATTTTAATAGGCTAGGACGGCTGGTTAAAGATACAAATACAGACCAATAAGTAATCTGTTCGTGGGCTACTGCATTTTTAAAATGCATCTGATATATTTATAATATGAAACAACAGGATAGAAGACATTTTCTAAAAAGTGCTACAAGTTTGGCCGGAGCCCTGGTTTTACCCAACCTGGCACTGGGGCAAGCCCCCAAATTACAATTGCCCGCGGATCCTGATTCCGAACCTTTTTGGGAGGCCATAAAAGATCAGTTCGAGTTTGAACAGGGTCTAAAATATTTCAACAATGCTTCCCTCGGCCCATCACCTATCGTTACGCGCCAGGCCACTCATATGTACAGAGACACATTGGATGCCTTTCCATCCAAATACATGTGGGGTGCTTGGAAGGAGGAAAAAGAAGCGGTACGTACTCAAGTTGCCAAATTCTTCTCTTGTTACCCGGAAGAAATTGCCTTAATTCATAACACCACGGAGGGCATGAACTTAGTGGCGCGCAGCTTGAACCTGCAACCCGGTGATGAAGTGATTCTGGGAGATCACGAACACCCCAGTGGTACCGTGCCCTGGGAAGTTTGGCAAAAGTCTCAAGGTATTGAATTAATTAGGCCCGAAATGCCGCTGAACCCTCAGTCGGTAGAGGAAATCGTAGAGGTCTACCGGAAGGCCGTTACTCCAAATACGAAAGTCATATCCATGTGCCATATGGTCAATACCAACGGCACCATACTTCCCGTTAAGGAAGTGTCTCAAATGGCTCACAAAAGAGGGATATTAGTAGCCGTTGACGGGGCCCAAGCTGCAGGTATGTTGGCGGTAGATTTACATGAATTGGAATGTGATTTTTATGCCGCAAGCGCCCATAAATGGTTGTTCTCGCCTAAGGGAGTGGGTATCTTTTATGCCCGTGAAGAAAGCCAACACCTAATTAAACCATTAATAGTAGCCAGAGGACATGAAGACGAAAGCATTCGCCGTTTTGAAAATTACAATACGAGGAATTTACCAGAAGTACTGGGGTTGGGATCTGCGCTGGGTTTTTTACAAGAAATAGGTCCCTCCAACGTTCAAAAGCGGTATTTTGAATTAAAATCTTATTTCAGATCGGCGGTGGAAAATAATCCTAAGTTCCGGCTTAAAACACCGGGCCCTGACAGCTTGTCCTCAGCCATACAAGTCGTGGAACTAGTGGGAGTAGAAGTAGCTGCTGCTCATAAGCGTTTAGGCCAGGAGTTTCATATTGATTGTCGTCCAATGACCTCTTTCAATTTAAATGGTTTAAGGCTCTCCTTGGCTCTATACATCACCAAAAGGGACCTGGATGACGTGGTTCGTATTTTAAATGTAATTTGAAACCCTATTCGCAACTTTCTCTTTTTATAGTTTTTTAACAGACTCCTACCAACTAATTTCAGTCATAGAGCGTTAAATCTTTACAAAGCTTGTCTAAAGGGATCATGTTATAATGAGAGACAAAGAGAAATTCAGGTCATTGGTTAAGAAGTTGGGTTTAACATTAGCGGTAATGCTTATTTTAGTAATCCTTCACCTTATTACGTATTAATATCTAGGAGATTATTCCAACTTTAATTTAATTTCTAAGGGATGTTCACCCTTTATGGGAGTCAACATTTATCTTTAGGGGATAACCTTATTTATAAGTCGTTGCAGCCATTGATTAATATTCAAAACA
>JAJCYK010000642.1 GCA_029262935.1 Cytophagales bacterium
TGATCCTGTTATCATAGCAGTGTCTGATCCCTATGATAGCTTGACTACCTTGTTGAATGAGTATGAAAAGGTCAGTAAAGCTCAGAAGATCGGTGTTGAAGAGCCGTGTTACTTAGGAGAAGGATCGGTGGTAGGAGAAGGCATATTTCGTGGGGCTTTTTCTTATATCGGTAAGAATGTAACCTTGGGAGATCATGTAAAAGTTTATCCTCACGCTTATATCGGGGACAATACTTCAATTGGCAACCACAGTACCATATACGCAGGAGCTAAACTCTATGAAAATACCGTAGTAGGCAACCATTGCGTGGTCCATTCAGGAGCGGTGATAGGCAGTGATGGGTTTGGATTCGCTCCTCAAGAGGACGGCAGTTACCGGAGCATACCTCAAGTAGGCAACGTAGTACTGGAAGACCATGTTTGTGTAGGTGCCAACACGACTATTGACTGTGCCACTTTGGAATCTACCATTTTACGTAAAGGAGTAAAATTGGACAACCTTATTCAAATAGCTCATAACGTAGAACTTGGAGAACACACCGCAGTAGCGGCACAGGCTGGGATCTCCGGTTCAACCAAGATAGGCAAGCATTGTATCGTTGCTGGACAGGTAGGCATTATTGGGCACCTGGATATTGCTGATCGGGTAACTATTGGAGCCCAGGCAGGGATTGGTAAATCCATAAAAAAGGAAGGTACAATATTACTGGGCAGTCCCGCGTTCGACATTGGATCCTATAAACGTGCATACGCCCTATTCCGCAACCTGCCCAAATTAGCAGGCAGAATTGATGATCTTGAGAAAAAAGTACTAAATTTGCCGGCCAGCGACACATAGCATGAATACGAAACAACACACAATAAAAGAACCAGTAACGGTGTCTGGGGTAGGGCTTCACACCGGAGTGGATGCAAATATGACCTTCCTTCCGGCGAAACCGGACCACGGGATCAAATTTCAAAGAACGGATCTCCCAGATCAGCCCATTGTTGAAGCAGATGTTGATAATGTGGTAGATCTTTCTAGAGGTACTACCATTGAGCAGAATGGAGCCAGGGTAAATACTGTGGAACACACTTTAGCAGCTTTGGTGGGAATAGAAATAGACAATGTACTTATCCAGTTGGATGGACCTGAACCACCAATAATGGACGGCAGCTCTAAAATGTTTATAGATGCTATTATGGAAGTGGGTACAGAACAACAAAATGCGCTGAGGAACTTTTTTGAAGTCCCGGAGGCCATTATCTATCGAGACAAGTCCAGAAACGTAGAGATCGCCGCATTGCCCCTGGATGACTATAGGATTACTGTTATGGTGGATTATAATTCACCGGTACTCGGCAGTCAACATGCCTATTTAAATGATATTAAAGACTTCACCAAAGACATAGCCAGTTGTCGAACCTTTTGTTTTTTGCACGAGCTGGAAATGCTTCATGAAAATAACTTAATTAAAGGGGGAGACCTTAACAACGCCATTGTCGTGGTGGATCGAGTAGTAAAGGACGATGAACTGGAGTCATTGGCCAAACTTTTTAATAAGCCCAAGGTAGAGGTCCAGAAGGAAGGCATTTTAAACAACGTTGAACTTAGATACCGCAACGAACCAGCCCGTCACAAACTCTTAGATGTGGTGGGTGATTTGGCGCTCGTTGGACGACCTATCAAAGCACAAATTCTAGCGGCTCGACCGGGCCACGCGGCTAACGTAGCCTTTGCTAAAAAATTAAAAAAGGCCATGTTGGAACAGGAATCTAAAATCCCTTCCTACAATCCGAAATTACCCCCGGTTTTAGATATAAAACAAATTGAGAGTCGACTACCCCACAGATATCCTTTCTTGTTGGTGGATAAGATTTTTCATTTGGATGAGCAGTGTGTGGCCGGAGTAAAGAATGTGACTATGAATGAGCCTTTCTTCCAAGGTCATTTTCCAGGCAACCCCGTGATGCCTGGGGTACTCCAAATTGAAGCTATGGCCCAAGTAGGAGGCATACTCGTTTTAAATACCGTACCAGATCCTGAGAATTACTGGACCTTGTTTTTAGGCGTGGAAAGCTTTAAGTTTAGGAAAATGGTATTGCCTGGAGATACCCTGATTATACAATGTGACCTCATGGCACCTATAAAAAGGGGTATTGCTAAAATGCGTGGCAGAGCTTATGTGGGGGGTAGTTTAGTGTGTGAAGGAGCAATGACCGCCAGAATTGTTCGCAAGGATTTATGAATCAACCGCTAGCCTATATTCACCCACAAGCTAAGATAGCCCGTAATGTGGTTATTGAGCCTTTTGTTACCATAGACAAGAATGTGGTAATTAAGGAAGGAACTTGGATCGGATCCAATGTCACCATTATGGAAGGTGCCCGCATCGGGAAAAACTGTAAAATTTATCCAGGCGCGGTAATCTCCTCTACTCCTCAAGATCTACAGTTTATAGGAGAGGAAACCACAGCAGAAATTGGTGATAATACAATAGTTAGAGAATTTGTTACTATAAGTCGTGGTACCGTCGACAAGCACAAAACCATCATTGGAAATAATTGCCTGATCATGGCATATGCCCATGTAGCTCATGATTGTCAAATTGCTGATAATTGCATACTCGCAAATGCCTCACAATTAGCAGGACATGTTGTAGTAGACGAATACGCCATTGTAGGCGGCGCTTGTGCTGTTCACCAATTTGTGCACATTGGCGCCCATGTCATGCTCTCTGGTGGTTCATTGGTAAGTAAAGACGTACCACCTTATACCAAGGCGGCCCGCAAGCCTCTAAGCTACTGTGGGATAAACTCCGTTGGTCTACGCAGAAGAGGTTATAAAAATGAAAAGATCAACGAAATTCAAGAGATTTACCGACATATTTTCCTTAAAGGCCTAAACAACAGCAAGGCTTTGGATTTTGTAGAATTGGAACTAAGCCCTTCCAAGGAAAGAGATATTATCATCAACTTTATTCGACATTCCAATCGAGGTATCATGAAAGGGTACTCTCGGATACGCTAGAATGGAAATTACCGTTACAGGATTGTCCAAAAGGTTTGGCGGACAATGGTTATTTAAAAACCTTAATCATCACTTTAAAAGTCCCGGTGGCTGGGCCATCACCGGCCCAAACGGCTCTGGAAAAACCACCCTTCTTCATATACTTTCAGCCATGTCTCAGCCCTCGGATGGCCAGGTGGAATATAAATTGAATGGTAAAATCATTGACCATGATCTCGTCTACCGACATCTTTGGTTGGCCGCTCCTTATATGGAGCTTTTGGAGGAGCTTACCTTAAAAGAATTGTTTCACTTTCATTTCCAATTGAAGCCTTTGCAAAAAGGGTACACTATTAATCAAATAGTCGATCGCTGCCAATTATCAGCCTCTCTAAACAAGCCTGTGGGCAAGTTTTCAAGCGGGATGAAACAACGGGTAAAATTAGCAATGGGGATCTTTTCTGACCTCCCATTAATCCTTTTAGACGAACCTACCAGCAATTTAGACCAGAACGGTTTCGATTGGTACATGGAAGAAGTATCGAAATTAGCAGATACTAGGCTAATTATTATTAGTTCAAATCAACCGAAGGAATATGGCTTTTGTAAGCATTCTTTACCCTTAGGCAACGTTATAGGCTAATCTAGCGTCCAGAATACGTACAAAGATGTGTGTTTTCTTACATGCTACTAGTATAAATGGAATATATTTTAAAGTGACTCGTTTTTTGGTTAATATTGTTTGAACTTTTTTAAATGTTATGAATACAATCAGTAAGCTAGTTGTAATGTCATTAATGGTTGGGTTATTTTTATTCTCAGCTTGTGGAAGTAGCGATGATACTCCTCCTCCTCCTACCCAAACTCCAGAACAGATTCAAACCTCCAAATTAGTAGGACGTTGGGAGCCTGGAACGGTACTTCAAGAAGTGGATGGAGACATAACTAATGACCGTTTCTCAGATTTCTCTATCACATTTAGTGCAGATGCAGATGGTAATAATAAACAATACACGATCACGAATAGTGGTGGTGAAGCATTTGAAGCTGGCGCTAAAAGTTGGGACTATGTAGGAACTGATTTGAATAAAATAGAACGTACAGATAATGGATTTGAATTCGATATCTCCCTAAGCAATGCTGATTCGGAATTACAAATTACATTAACTGTAGACGCATCTGGTTCTCCGCTTGGACGGACTACTAATACCACAGGTGGGTATACTTTTAATTTGGAAAAACAGTAAGATACACCAGTTGCAAGATATTTAGGCTAACCTCGGGGTTAGCCTTTATTATTTGAGGGTTACTAGTGTTACGCCATCTCCTCCCCTTTCCCCATTTTCGTCCGTAAAGGACGATACGGTGTTTTCCTCCAGAAGATAATTTCTAATCAGTTGACGAAGAATGCCATCTCCTTTTCCATGAATAATACGCAGGTCTTTCATTCCCAGCATGACCCCGTCGTCGATAAAATTGATTACAGCCTTTAAAGCCGCTTCACCCCTCATTCCCCTAACTTCTAAATCTGAAGAATAATGTGTCCTTTTCTGAAAAAGAGTAGTTGAGGGGCTTTTGTTGGGCCTGGCGGTTTGCTCCTGAACTTTACCAACTTTTATTAACCTGTTCAATTTAATCTTTGACTTAAGCCCTCCCAATCGAACCTCTGCGGATGTTTTAGACACCTTAAGCACCTCACCTTTGGCATCGCTATTTATGATCTGCACTAGATCCCCCACCGCTATAGGGCCAGTCACCATCTCTTTTGCTTTCGAAACGGGACGATCGATCTTTATTTGTTTTTGAAAACGTTCTAAATCACGACGAACAGTTTGAGTGACCGATTTATCCGCTTTGCTTTCTTTAATGGCTCGAATCGTAGACTCTATTTTCTTGTTTGCTTGAAGCAACAGGTCCTTTGCTTCCTCCTTAGCATCATTTATAAGGGTTGTTTTTCTTGCATTTAATTGAGCTAGGAGCTCTTCGTAGGTATCCAGATCCTTTTGCAACTTTTGTTTTAATTCCTTTAGTTGGGCGGACTCTACTAAATGTTCTTGTTTGGACTGTTCTAACTGATTTACTAACTGTTCAAAAGCTACAGGGTCCTCTCCTATATGAGACTTTGCTTCTTCTAGTATTTCGGCTGACAATCCTGTTTTAGCGGCAATTTCCAAGGCAAAGCTGCTGCCGGGTCTGCCAATTTCCAATTCGTATAAAGGTTCAAGTTTGTTCAAGTCGAACCTCATAGCAGCGTTTTCCACTTTTGGGGTAGCTTCTGCGAACTTTTTTAAGTTACTGTAGTGAGTTGTAACCACTCCAAACGCATTTCTACTTACCAGAAAGTTCAATATTGATTGCGCAATGGGGCCACCAAATTGAGGCTCAGTGCCACTACCAAATTCATCAATCAAAAACAAGGTGTTGCAGTCAGCCATTCGTACAAATTGATTCATATTCCGCAAATGACTGCTATAAGTACTGAGGTCATTTTCGATGGATTGCTCATCACCGATATCTACAAAAATCTTATCGTAGCAACCTAAACTGGAAGTTTCATGAGCCGGTATTAAAAGGCCGCTTTGGGCCATTAATTGGAGTAGGCCCACAGTCTTCAAACAAACAGATTTTCCTCCCGCGTTTGGGCCGGAGATCACGACAACTTTGATCTGATCGTCAAGCTTCAAAGTTAAGGGTACCACTGGAAGCTGCTGCTTTTGATGCGCTATTTGCAATAAGGGATGCCTTGCTCCTATTAAATTAAGGGTGGCACCGGGTTCGATTTTGGGTTTTATACTGTTTAGTTTAATCCCCATTTTTGCTTTGGCTCGAGTAAAATCCAGTAGGGATAGAAAGTCTTCACAATTGGCAATTTCTCCGGTACTCGGAGCCACCAGTTGGGTCAATCCAAGTAAGATCTTGTTGGTTTCTCTCTTTTCAGCAAATTGCAGCTCCCTAATGGAATTGTTGAGGTTAAAGACTTCTAGGGGCTCTAAGTAAACCGTTTTACCAGTGGCGGACTCATCTACCACCATTCCCTTTATTCTCCTCTTATGTTCTGCATGGAGGGGCAATACTAATCTTCCATCACGTAATGTAAGGGCACTCTCCTTTTCTGTATAGCCATCTGATCGAGCTTTTCCCAATATGGATTCCAAATTTTTTCGAACCTTTGATTCTGATTGACTGATTTCTCTACGCAATCGTTTAAGTTCACTGCTAGCACCATCTCGAATGTTGCCTTGGGTATTAAATACCTCATCCAAGCGTTTGACTAACGGTAAAGGAACCGAAACCTCCGCGGATCGCGCTGCCCATATGGGATACAATTCATGGTTCTTGCTAAAGGAACGTAAACAAGTCAGAGTTAAATCCAAATTCAATTTCAATTGGAACAGGGTCTCAGAGTCCAATTGATACCCTTCGATTCCAGCGTGCTCAATCTGGTTACTAAGGATGAAACCCTGTAACTCAGGGAAACCATCACCGCTTTCCAGTTGTTGCTTTTGTTCCCATGTTTCTTCTAAAATTTCGGCTACTTTTTGAGATTCACTGATAGGGCTTAGCCCAGTCACCAAAGACTTGCCTAAGGGGCTTGTACAATGCTCTAACAACAACTGTTTGATTTTGTCAAATCCCAATTTAGATTCAATATTTTTAGGATAGAGCAGCATCGAACTCAGTTACCTTCATTTATTAGTACTTTCTCCTTCAGGCTAAGACTGTCTATTACCGCATCATAAATATCCGCCAATTGCTCCACATGGTCCAAATAATAGTGATAGCTTTCGAGAAACTGAACGGAGTCAATATCGTGCTCCTTATATAGATCTTGTTCAATATCTTTGAATAATACCCTAGCGGAGTCTTTGGAGATTTTGGCTGCAGTCAATTGACCTTCTTTCATGTGGGAATCGATGAGAAAAGCCACCATTTTTTCCTTTGGCAATATGTATTCAGGCTTGTCATCTGTCGATGAACTACAGGCAGTCAAAATCAAGATCATTAAAAAAAACTTTTTCACGAGTGAAAAATACTCAAATAAGTTCTAATTTTAAACCTAAGACGGTTTCTTAATGAGGCAACTACTGAATAAACTACGTCGATATGAAATCCAAATTCGCAAAGCGATTAATTCGCAAATGCAGGGAAATTTTCATTCGATTTTTAAAGGATCAGGAATTGAATTCGATGATGTTCGCTCCTATCAATACGGCGATGATATACGGACCATTGATTGGAATGTAACCGCTAAAGGTCACGGGACCTTTGTAAAGACCTTTAAGGAAGAGAAGGAACAAACGGTTTTCTTTATCCTAGACATCAGTGCTAGCCAAGAAATCGGCCAACCTGGCCAACAAAAAGTAGATATAGGCAAAGAAATATGTGGCGTCTTGGCTCTATCGGCAGTAAAGGAGTCCGGACAAGTAGGCCTAATTGGGTTTACAGATCACAAAGAACTTTACATTAAGCCTTCAAAGGGAGCCAAGCACGCTTATCAAATAATAACCAAACTATTCAACTATCGCCCCCAATCCCTAAAAACAGATTTAAAAAAGGCATTATCATTTTCCCTTAATCTAATTAAAAGGCGAAGTGTCATCATATTGGTTTCCGATTTTATTGACAATGATTACTGGGACAGTTTAAGGGCAATGGCAAAAAAACACGACTTAGTGGTTATTCATCTTTCTGATAAGACAGAAACCAAGTTGCCTAGACTGGGTATAATTCCTTTATATGATAATGAATCACAAAAAACGGTTTGGGTAAATACCTCCTCTCCATTCTTCAGAAAAAAATTAGGTAAGACCTTCGAGGACAATCAAAATAAACTACAGGATTTTTGTAAAAGAAACCAAGTAAACTACCTCAATATAAGTACTAGAGAAAACTATGTTCCAGGGCTAATCAAGTTGTTTAAGTTAAGAAATCAAACCAAACCAAAAAGTGCTTAAGAAATTTACATTTTTTGGTATGGCACTGGGATTATTCTTCACAGCACACGCTCAGGAGATTAAACCTAGAGGATATTTTTCAAAAGACTCTCTCAAAGTCGGCGAAGTGGTTGACTATACTCTTATCATTGATTATCCTCGAGGTATGGAAGTTCTGTTTCCAGATTCCAGTTTTACTTTTACACCTTTTGAGTACCTGAGCCGATCCTTTGTTAACACAGCGTCCAACTTAACGTCAAGTCATGATAGCGTGGTATATCAGTTAGCGACTTATGAATTGGACTCTGTACAGCACCTGGCAATGCCAATTTTTTTAATTACAAATGGTGACAGTACGGCAATCAAAGCCCCCAGTGATAGTATTCTATTGCAATTAGTACTTACTGCGGAAACGGATTCTGTAGCTATCAAGGACACTACTCAATACCAAGAAGTTGATAAAGCTTTCAATTATCCCTACTTATTCATTGGCCTGGGTATATTTTTACTGGTGGTGGTGTTACTACTCGTTATATTTGGTAAGCAATTAAGAACCCGGTTAAAATTGTATCGGCTGCGTAAATCTCATGAGAAGTTTGTGGCCAAATTTGGCCAGATACAATCTCAAGGATTACTTTCTGCCCACCAGGCGGAACACCTTTTGGGCTATTGGAAAAAATATTTAGAAAGATTGGACGGTATGCCCTATACAAAACTCACTACTAAAGAAATCGTTACTATAGGTGACAATAAAGATTTCAAAGATACCTTGCGATCCATGGATTCGAATATTTATGGGCAATATAACGCCCCTACCGTGGATCAACTATCTTCAAAACTAAAGCAATTCG
>JAJCYK010000643.1 GCA_029262935.1 Cytophagales bacterium
TATGAAAGTTGATCCAATATTGGGCAGAGACGACTTATTTCAACGCCGTTATCCTAGCATTAATCTCATCCAATATCTTCTCCTGGATCACTTTGCCATAGTGCTTCTCCGTAACTTTCACACTGGAATGCCCTAAGCCTGACGAGATCTGTCGAATATCAATGCCTAGGTCTAAACCAATATTAGTCCAGGTATCGCGTACCGTATAGGAAGACACATTCTTTTCAATGCCCACCATCTTAGCAATGGTTTTTAGGTATCGGTTGAACCACACGATTTTATCATTCTTTACTCGATGGATCCTATTAGTGGGAGTACCGTTTGGTATAAGCGGGAATAAGTAGTCTTGCTTCTCTTTTCCTTTAATGTAATGCTCGATGATGGCTAAGGATTCATCGTTTTGTTTGATTGAGAAATAGTCTCCTTCATATAGTGTTTTCTTGCGAAAGTATTTTACCCGGTCATCCTCAAACTGGAAGACTTTAATCAATGCCAGGTCGTAGAAGTTCATGCCCATATTGTTGAACATAAACAGGAAATAATTCCGCACATGGAATAAGGGAGCGTCCTTGACAAAAGTTAAACCCCTTATCAAGTTAATCTCTTCCATGGTCAGGGCTACCGGGGCATTTTCAAAACTACTCTTTTTGATCTTGGCAAAAGGCCGGTGGTCTTTTAGTTCATCGATAGTATCAGCAGCATCATTTAGTATGGCTTGTAAACTACGAAGCACAATGTTCACAGTGTTCTTGGAGTCAAAGCGGTTGGTAAGATAGGCTCTGAGGTCTTTGGCAAACCCAGAATCCAAGGCCTTAATAGGTAGATCAAATTCTTGGTACTCATCCTTTACTTGCAATTCTCCTTTAGTATCCCTCTGATAAAGTGATTTGATAATGACTTTATCACTTTTGCGTGCCAACTTCATGCGGTATTTGATCAAGTACTTCAAGGCATCCTGGTAGGAACTGGCAGTGGAGTGCCTATCTTCCAGGATCAGACGGCCCAAGTATTTAGCTCCGTGATTCAATACAGATAGGGTGCTCTGTTTATTGAAAAATTTACGTTCCAACTCCAACTTGAGGTTTTTTATGGACCATAATTTTATCAACTCATAATTTTCATCAAGCCAAAGGTCAATGTCCCGGTATTTCTTCTGCGTTCTTTTAGAATGACGCACGGCATTGGTGATCCCTTTTATCACTCCGGTGTCCTTGTTATATTGATTTGGTTTTAGATGAATGTTAAATGGAATATCCCTGGTCATGCTTTGGTGCTCTATTCTCAGCACTAAAGGAAACTTGCCTTCTTTGGTTTGACTTGACTTGCGTTTGTCGAGCTTAATTTTTACGGTTGCCATTCTCCTGCGGGTTTTCTGCGGGTTTTTATCTAATTAAACTGGTTCTATGTGTATTTAAATATGACCTAAAATAGCTTTAAAAGCAAATAAGAGAACATTTTGATATAAATGGTACCATAAAAAACTGACTTGTAATCAGTAGGTCTTCGGTTCGATCCCGGAAGGAGGCTCTTGGAGAAAGAGAGTTATATTTTGTAACTCTCTTTCTTATTGGTTAGGGGTTCATTTCAAGCATACATTTGATGCCATTTCTTACTCACAGAACTGGCTTTTTAAAACTGCAGTCTCCGGTCCTTTGAAATTCGTACACTTTTGATTTAAAGATGTCTTTCTCTGTTTACATCTTGCGATATACTAAGAGTGGCTGAAAGTGTCAAGTTCCTTTAAAATGCGTAGAAACACTCTTGTAATGAATACAAGATTTAGCTACATTCAATAGCCCATCCGTTCTTTTCATCCTACTACACTCATAATTTTTTTCGATCATGAATATCCAGCTAAAAATTTATCCTTTATTAGTCCTGCTATTTCTATTCAACTGTCAATCTCTGGAGGAAATAGGGCCAGAACCACCTATTGTAGATATTGATAATATTTCTCAAATGACTGAGGTATTCGCTATCTCTACACGCAAAGAGGGCCCTAATTACCACGGTGGAGGTGGCAACCTAACTGTAAACCTCAATAGTGGGAACCTATGGAATGGGCGTGGCCCTTATATTGGTTATGATAGTATTTTTGTTAATGGTCCAACAAGTGGCGCATTCGCTACCATACAAGACCACAGCAGTTATCCGGACGGTCTTTCATTCGAAGACTGTAGTTACGTTAAAATAACTGGCAATTTAAAAGTTAGGGATGCTATTGATATAGAAGCTGATGATGATGGAGGTGATGCAGTAATTGTTGATGGACTAACTTTTACCAACTTCGTGGATGATGGCATTGCAGCTTTAAACATAACGAATAATATTGCCGGAAATCCAGGATATGATCTCGTAGATTTAGACGAACTTGATTTCATTAATTCTCATACTGGTTTTCGAGTTAGAGGTGCGCACGATAGCATTGATATTGATAATATTTTTATAACAGATGAAGAGGGTCTATTTGGACCACATTATTGTGATGTTAATACAGATGTTTGGTATAATAATGATGATAGCGATTGGGCTCGGGTATTAACCATTGATGGATTCCATAGCAAGTATTCCACATCGGGTACCTTATTTGTAGCCGGAGTCAAAGATGCTACCTTAACTGATATCCATATTGAATACTTATATTCAAAATCGAATGGGGACACAGTTGAAGCCAACACCAATAACGGTGGCCCCGGAGTCAAGTTTGATTATGCTGGTGCAGAACAGGGCCAAAAAATATGGGTAGAGGATTTATTGGTAGATAACACTCACCAAAGCAGTACCGTCTCATTTCAAGGAGCACTTTGGTTTCAGGAAGTAAACGACACATTATCTCTCCAATACGGCAATGCTAAACTTTATATATTTGATGTGGACGTAGGCATTACCCCAGGATATGGGGGCAACTACATTGATAATGGCACATTACGGAATGGTTCTGCCATCATGGGAACAAAATTTGGTAACGGTGCCCCACCTGAAGACAGTTTGGGAACCCGGGCTGTAGTCACCAATGTAATAGATGAAAACGGTAACCCCTTTGTATACCCAAATTAACCCAATAAGATGTAATCATCCATGGATTACCTCGATTGCATTGAAATTGAAGACGATAGTGGTTTTAATAACGGATAGAGTAGAAAACACAGATTCAATCACTGTAATACTTATAGTGTGAAATTTGTCAATCAAAGAAGAACTAGAGCTGCCTTACCGCTCTTAACTGCCGTTTCAACTCTCTTAGTTTGTCCGTGGCATCGTCGATCTTGCCTGTAAATTCTTCCCGGAGTTTGTCTGCAGTTTTGGAGGCTGCAAAGAATTCTAAATTATTTTTCCAGGTGGACACATCGTTTTCTAAAGAGCTGATCTCACGGCGCAACGATTGCTCCTTCTGACCTTTTTTACGACTGGCGTTGGGGCCCGTGGTGAGTTTTTCAAACTCCAGATCATACTTCAATTGCTTCGCCTCTGCTTGCAGGTCTTCTGGCGCCCCTTCAAGGTAATCTCCTACCGTTTGCTTGAACTGCTCACGGATGTTGCGCACTTCTGCTGAAGGTACATACCCAATAGCATTGAAGCTTTCTTTCAATTCCTGGAACTTATCCAAATCGTAGTCCTTTGAAGTAGTCATGGATTCAATTTGGGTACAGATGTCCTGCTTTTTTTGCAAGTTCACCACGTACTCTTTTTCCATTTCCTGAGTCTGAGAGCGACGGTTGTTGAAGAAATGGTCGCTTGCCTCTTTGAACTGTGCATATACTTCATTACGCTGCTTTTCAGGAACTGGACCAATCTCCCTCCACTGCTTTTGCAAGTTTTTGAGTTTGTTGGAAGTATCGTTCCAATCTGTGCTGTCTTTTAAGGCCGCTGCTTCAGTAACTAAAGCTTGTTTTTTTTCTAAGTTTGCTCCTCGTTCCCCTTCTAACTTTTTGAAGAATTGCCCCTTATGTTGAAAGAATCCCTTAAACGCACCCCAGAATTTCCTGTTGATTTCCTTCGCATTTTCACGAGGCAAGCCACCAATAGCATCCCATCGTTTCTGTAACTCGAGTAAGGCTTGCGTTTTTTTGTTCCAGTCCGTAATACGTTCCGAATCGAAGCCTACAAATTGTTGCACCTCTTCCGCCAATTCAGCCTTCTTGATTAAATTTTCTTTGAGGTCTTCTTTCAGGTGTTTGACAAACTCCTTACGACGGGCATAAATCTGATCACTAGCCCCTTTAAAACGTTGCCAAAGGGCTTCCTGGTCTTTCTTGGGCACTGGACCGATGTGCTTAAACTCATCGTGTAGTTCGTTGAGCTCACTTATAGCCTCTCGTAGGTTTTGGTTCTCTACTAGCTTCTCTGCGCGATCACACAATTCTAGCTTGGTGGTTAAATTCTTTTTACGATCCAGCTCTTTTAATTCAAAGTAGATGCTGCGATGATCGTAATACAAATCCAATAGGGCATGATAATTGGCCCAAAGGGTTTTAGCATGTTGTCCCGGCACTGCGCCTAAACTACGCCAATGCTCTTGAATTTTCTTTAAAGCATTAATGCTCGCGGTGGTTTCTTCCGCTTCCACCAAGGCCCGTAATTCTTCTAATAACTGGGTTTTCTCCTCCAGGTTTTTCTCCTTACTGCGCTCCAGATCCTTTACCTT
>JAJCYK010000644.1 GCA_029262935.1 Cytophagales bacterium
GGCACGAGCCCAAATTCAAGAAGTTTACTGGGGTCAAGATGCGACTCTAAACCTAGAGCGTATTGTACCTTCAATCCTAGCCCATTCGGAGTCAGGTACTGGTTTTGCTAACTATTCCTTGATGCGACTAAGAGGGATTGATCAAACGAGAATAAACATCACTTTAAATGGCATTCCACTTAATGACATGATTGACCAAGGGGTGTTTTTTTCTAACTTTCCAGATTTCAGTAATAGCGTGCAATCCGTACAAGTGCAGCGAGGTGTGGGTACTAGCACCAATGGTACTGCGTCTTACGCGGGGTCAATTAATTATGAGTCCGTGCGCATCAATCAGCCTGATCCGGGGGTCAACGTCCAACTCACGGGGGGGTCTTTTGGATCTGTTCGAGCTAGCGTTGGGATAAATAGTGGTTTGATTCAGGATCATTGGGCTTTTGGAGCTCGATTTACTAAGACGTATTCAGATGGTTATAAGTTTCACTCAGGGACCAAAAGTCACTCTTTCTTTTTTTCTGGAGGTTATTTTGGTAAAAAGGACTTAGTGAAACTTACGATCCTAGCCGGAAAAACACGAAATGAACTGGCTTATTTGCCTGTGCTTATTGATGATATATTAGTAGAACCAAGAACCAATTACTTGGACCCAAATGATGAAGATGATTTTCAACAACAGGTGATTTCACTACAACACAGTCATTGGTTCAATCAAAAATGGAGCTTGACTTCCTCTTTGTACTATGGGGGAGCAGGTGGGGATTTCCCTTTTGGCTTTGGTGATGGCAATGGTAATTTAATCCAACAAAACTTCCCCCTCTATAACGACCATTACGGAGTAATGAGCGCCCTAAGCGGAAGCACCACCCAAGGTTGGAATATTGACGCTGGCGTTCACGCCTACATTTTTAAAAGAAGAAATGAAGAGGGTTTTCTTAATGATAAGGCCAATCCTTATTATCAAGACAAATCGCAAAAAGAAGAGATAAGTTTATTTGCTAAGGCCCAAAAGAAATGGGGAAAATGGCGCGTTTACGGAGATGTCCAAATAAGACGAGTGACTCTTGACTTGGAACCTGACCAAAACTTCCTTATGGATCAAGGCGCTGTAAATGCAATAGTGCCTTTAAGGGGTTGGACCTTTTTTAACCCGAAAGTAGGAATCAACTTTGACTTAAACCCGCGCACAGACTTGTTTTTGTCTTTTGGTCGATCCGGCCGCGAACCTACTCGTGCCGATATATTGGGCTCCACAGTTATTAGTATATTTAACCTGGAACAAGTTCAAGACGAAAACTTCGTGCATGAAGAATTTGTTAATGACTTGGAAATTGGAGTCAATGTATCTTATAATAAGTTCAGCGGTCAGGCCAATTTCTTTTACATGAATTTTGAGAATGAGATTGCGCCCACCGGGGCTTTTATTCCCGAGGGTTTTGTGCAACTTCGTCAGAACATAGCCGATAGTTATCGCACAGGTCTGGAATTGGACTGGAAATGGCAGGCTACCAAACAGCTGAACTTTTCTGGGCAGGCTACTTATATGCAAAGTGAGGTTAAATCATTTGCTCCTGGTGGGACCACAGATACCTTTGAAAAGGTAACGCCTATCCTTAGCCCTGATTGGTTGATAAATACGAGCGGAAGTTACCAAGTGAATCAATATCTTACTGTGGGGCTTTCCTCTCGATATGTGGGAGAATCTTTTTTGGAGTTGACCAATCAATCAGCTTTGACTTTGCCGGATTTTGTCGTGGCAGACGCCCGAATCGGTTTGTACTGGAAGTCACATGAACTCTCGGTACATTTCAACAATATTTTTGACAAACAATACTTCACCAATGGAGCTCCTGTAGATGTTGATTTCGATGGAACGACGGATGGACCTGGTTATTTGGTGCAGGCTCCAAGAATCATATTCGCTACTTTAAAACTCAATTTTTAAATTACCCTAACTAACGTAGCCTTAATCATGCGATCTTTACCGTTAATGTCTTTTTTTAAGTGGACCTGAGACCATGGAGCCCCTTGGAAAAGGTATTCTATCTCCGGGCCATAAGCGTGGTAAATTTCCATAAACAGTGAACCCCCAGGATGTAGTATCTGAGGCGCAATGGTTGCCAGTCTTTTGTAGAACAGCAATGGATCGTCGTCTGGAACAAATAGTGCAGACGGAGGTTCGTGAAATTTTACACGCTGCTTGATAGTCGTTCTGTCCGAGGATGGCACATAAGGGGGATTACTAATTAGCACGTCCAACGGAGGTACGGCAGGTAATTCCTTAAGTATGTCTAAGTGGTAAAAAGTAATGTTTGCTCCAAAGTCCTGTGCATTGACTTGTGCTAGGGACAGCGCAGCCTCTGAATTGTCCAGACTATAGATTTCAGCATTGCCCAATTCCAGGTCCAGGGTAATTGGTATACATCCACTTCCTGTACCAATATCCAATACTCGCGCACTGCTAGAATGTACCTGTTGAATAACCCAATGCACGAGCTCTTCTGTTTCCGGTCTAGGAATCAATACTTCGGGTCCGACCTTGAAATCACGTCCATAGAAAGCGGCTTTGCCAATAACATACTGGACAGGCTCATGAGCCAATAGCCGATCCGTAGCTTCCTTGATATCCGAGTCCTGCTGGGTAGAGAGTATGATTTCAGTATTTAACATTTGGTCCTTTTTGGAAATACCCATAAAATGTTCCAGAAGCAAAAAAGCGACCTGTTGAGCTTCTGATAATGGATATATACTTTCCAGGTTTTGAACTATGGATCTTATTAGATCGTTTATGGGATACACTTTTTCCATGGTTTCAAAAATCGGATAAAAAATTAACTTTGTCATGTATTAATAACCACTAATGGGAAATTTGGAACTATACATGCAACGCACTATTGATTTGGCAACAAATGGCCTGGGTCATGTCAGCCCAAATCCGTTAGTGGGATGTGTCATCATTCATGATAATAAAATTATTGGCGAAGGTTTTCATAGCAAGTACGGGGGAAACCACGCGGAGGTAGAAGCCATAAATTCAGTTAAAGACACTAGGTTGTTAGGGGACAGCACTCTTTTTGTCAACCTAGAGCCGTGTTCCCATTTTGGAAAAACACCACCTTGCATGGATTTAATTCTTAAATCCGGTATTAAAAAAGTGGTGGTGGCAAATAAAGACCCTAATCCAAAAGTAGCTGGGAAGGGACTTGAAAAGTTAAAAGAAGCCGGTGTAGAAGTGGTTATGGGCATCTTGGAAATGCATGGGTCTTATTTGAACCGTCGTTTTTTCAAAGTGCATCAAACACAAAGACCTTATATTATACTAAAATGGGCACAGACTGCAGATGGTTTTATGG
Organism: Cytophagales bacterium; assembly: GCA_029262935.1. Classification (GTDB taxonomy): domain Bacteria; phylum Bacteroidota; class Bacteroidia; order Cytophagales; family Cyclobacteriaceae; genus JAJCYK01. The sequence continues at coordinate 3,351 of JAJCYK010000644.1, forward strand.
CCCGTGAAAATTACGATTCTAAATGGATCAGTAACGAGCAATCAAGATTGTTGGTCCATCAATATCGGGCTGAGGAAGATGCTATCATGGTAGGCAGGGGCACGGCGCATCATGACAATCCTAAATTAACCGTAAGGAACTGGGTTGGTGCAAACCCCTTAAGAGTAGTGTTGGATCCTACTATAGCTTTGGCCACTCATCTCAATATCTTCGATGGAAGTACTGCCACTGTTTGTTATAACCATGAGAAGAACCACCAACAAAAAAACGTGGACTGGGTTAAGATTCCTAAACAAGGATTCTTGCCGGGAGTACTAGAGGATCTTAATAAAAGAGCCATTCAGAGCCTCTTGGTGGAAGGCGGGGCGAAGCTACTTAGAAGTATGATTCAGGAGAACTTTTGGGATGAAGCTCGTGTTTTTGTTGCTCCGACACGTTTCGAAAAAGGCATTGAGGCGCCAAAGTTAACTGAAATGCACCAGGAAGAGCGGGCGATATCCGGAGACAGCTTAAAGATCTATTATAATCAAAGAAATGGTTGAATCATCAATTTCCTCCCACCATGGGACTAGTAAGGAAGAAAAATATCAAGACCTATTACCTCAACTCAAAGCGCTACTAACAGGCGAACCTGATTTGGTGGCAAACCTGGCAAATATAGCCGCAGCCTTGAAGGAAGCTTTTGATTTCTTTTGGGTGGGATTCTATATCGTCAAAAACGAGGAGTTGGTCCTGGGTCCATTTCAGGGCCCGGTGGCGTGTACCAGGATTGCCCAAGGAAAAGGAGTTTGTGGCCAGGCATGGTTACAACAAAAAACCATAGTTGTGGATGACGTCAACCTTTTCCCAGGACACATAGCCTGCAATGCCGCGTCGCTTTCAGAAATTGTGGTACCCCTTATAAAAGGGAATCAGGTGGTGGCAGTATTGGACTTAGATAGTGATAGAAAGGCTGCTTTTGACCAAGTAGATGCACATTATTTGGAGGCTATAAGTCAATTATTAATGCCTGTCGAAGCTTAACTGTAATTTGTCGAAAAATGTTGGCTACTGGTAGGGTAATTTCTATATTGAAGGAGTTTTAACCACAAAAATTTTCAATTATGGGATTAATAAGTTTCATCAAAGGAGCAGGTTCTAAGTTATTTGGAACCGACGAACCAGAAGGTCCAACTCCGGAGGAAAAGGCAGCAAAAAGAGCTGCAGCTGAGGCCAAAGCTTCAGATGCTTTGGAAAATGTAGTTCGTCAAATGAGTATACCCGTACAAAACTTGGATGTTAAATTTAGTGCTGGTGTAGCCACGATTAGTGGTGATGCTGATACTCAAGAAGTTGCAGAAAAGGCTATCGTTGCCGTCGGTAACGTGAATGGCGTAGCTCAAGTTGATGATAGAATCGAAGTTCTTAACAAAGAACAAGAAGCGGTATACTATACCGTGCAATCAGGTGATTATCTTTCAAAAATTGCTAAAGCGCAATATGGCAATGCAAGCAAATACAATGTGATATTTGAGGCAAACCGGCCTATGCTAGAACACCCCGATAAAATTTATCCCGGACAGGTTTTAAGAATACCGCCATTAACCGACAACTAATCTAAAAAATCCTCGACATATACATGCCGGGGATTTTTTTTGCATTTTATTTTTTAGCTGCCAACCATTTAAATAGTTACAGCGTCTTATAGATAACCCGTTGATCAGTTGTTCCCTGATTTAAAGAAAAAGTCCTGAAGCATATTGCTCCAGGACTTTTTTAGTTTAGTGTTTAGCGTTAAGTGGACTAAACTTCTTTAGCAACCACAAGGGACTTTAGCTACCACAAGCGACACATTCATCAGGGTTGTCTAATGAACACTGCATATCGGCTTGCTTTTGAGCGGCTACCTTTTCTTCGGTTGGAGCAACAGCTTGCTCCGTTTGAGGAAGCTTAATAGCATCTTTGTCGAGAGTAAACTTAATAGCGTCAGTAGCGGCCTTAGATCTGAGGTAATACATACCAGTCTTTAAACCGAGTTTCCAAGCATAAAAATGCATAGAAGTCATTTTGCCAAAGTTGGGATCTTGGATATGAATGTTCATACTTTGACTTTGGCAAATATAGGCACCACGCTCAGCAGCCATTTCGATAATAACTTTTTGAGATATTTCCCAAACGGTTTTATAAAGATCCTTGATGTTTTGAGGAATTTCAGGTATACCTTGAATGGATCCATTGGCCTCGATCAAGCGATTCTTCATGCTATCATTCCAAAGACCCAATTGAATCAGATCTTTTAAAAGGTGCTTGTTTACTACAATAAACTCACCACTCAGGGTACGACGGGTATAGATGTTAGAAGTATAAGGCTCGAAACATTCGTTGTTACCTAGTATTTGTGAGGTAGAGGCGGTGGGCATAGGAGCCAATAGCAAAGAGTTTCGCACCCCATGTTTCTTAACTTCCTTTTTCAAACTATCCCAGTCCCATCGTTTTGAAGTAGGAGTGATCCCCCACATATCAAATTGAAAGATTCCTTTAGAAACAGGAGACCCTTTAAACGATTCATAAGGTCCGTCTTTCATAGCTAAGTCTTTTGAGGCCATCATGGAAGCGTAGTATATGGTCTCAAAAATATCCTGGTTTAACCCTTTGGCCTCATCAGAGTCAAAAGGCATGCGTAATTTAATAAAAGCATCAGCTAAACCCTGTACTCCAATACCAATAGGCCGATGTCTCATGTTGGAGTTTCTAGCCTCTTTTACGGGGTAGTAATTGACGTCAATTACTTTATTTAAGTTTTTAGTGATCACATAGGTGATATCGTATAAAGTCTGGTGATCAAAAGTGCCGTCCTCTTTAACAAATTTAGGCAATGCGATTGAGGCCAAGTTACATACTGCCACTTCATCAGGGGAAGTGTATTCAATGATTTCCGTACACAGGTTACTGGATTTAATGATGCCTAAGTTTTTCTGATTGGATTTCTTATTGGCAGCATCTTTATAAAGCATGTAGGGAGTGCCAGTCTCTATCTGTGATTCCAGTATTTCAAACCAAAGGTCCTGGGCTTGTACTTGCTTGCGGTATCGACCTTCTTTTTCGTATTTTTCGTACAGTTTTTCAAATTCTTCTCCGTAGCAATCAGACAAACCCGGAGCTTCATTAGGACAGAACAGGGACCAGTTTCCATTTTCTTCCACGCGTTTCATAAACAGATCCGGAATCCATAGTGCGTAAAACAGATCGCGTGCCCTGAGTTCTTCTTTACCGTGGTTCTTCTTTAAATCCAGGAAGTCAAAAACATCCGCATGCCATGGTTCTAGATAAATGGCAAAGCTTCCTTTTCTTTTACCACCACCTTGATCGACGTATCGGGCAGTCATGTCAAAATTTCTTAACATGGGAACAATACCATTTGAAGTACCCCCGGTGCCTTTAATATAGGAGCCCTTAGCTCGTACATTATGAATACTCAAACCAATGCCACCGGCAGACTGAGATATCTTAGCACACTGCTTTAAAGTATCATATATGCCATCGATACTGTCGTCCTGCATGGTTAGCAAGAAGCACGAGGATAGTTGAGGTTTGGGTGTACCCGCGTTAAATAAGGTAGGTGTAGCGTGAGTAAACCATTTTTCAGACAATAAGTTGTAGGTTTCAATTGCCGCTGGAATATCTTCTCCGTGTATACCCACGGCTACTCTCATAAGCATATGCTGGGGTCGTTCTACGATATTCCCATCAACCTTCATTAGATAAGAGCGTTCTAGTGTTTTAAACCCAAAGTAGTCATAACTAAAGTCACGATCATAAATGATACTGGAATCCAGTAAAGCGGCATTCTTCTTTACAATCCCGTATACCTCTTTTGATACTAGAGGTGCATTTTGCTCAGTTTTGGGATCAACATAGGTATAAAGTCGCTTCATAGTATTTGAGAAGGACTTACTGGTTACTTTATGTAAATTTGAAATGGCCACCCGCGCAGCGAGTTTGGCAAAGTCAGGATGTTTGGTAGTTAGTGAGGCAGCAGTTTCCGCAGCTAAGTTATCTAACTCTACTGTTGTGACTCCATCATAGATTCCAGAAATTACCTTCTTCGCGATATCAACGGGCTCTATGTAATTTCTATCGAGCCCATAACAGAGCTTTTCAATACGGGAGGTGATTTTGTCAAATTTGACAGTTTCTCTTCGGCCGTCTCTTTTTACAACTAACATACTTTAGGGTGAAGTTTAGGGTTTAGGTATTCGGGTATAGGGTTTGAAGTAGCTTAGTGCTTTTAAAAATCTTCGTCCAATGAAAATTTAGGAGATGAACTTTCTTCTTTGTTCATGACGCCAGCTTTCTGGTATTCTCCCACTCTTTTTTCAAAAAAGTTGGTCTTTCCTTGAAGTGAGATCATTTCCATAAAATCAAAAGGGTTGGTGGAATTATAGATTTTTCTACCGATTAATTCATTTAGTAACCTGTCAGCTACAAATTCAATATATTGACACATTAGCTCAGCATTCATGCCGATAAGATTTACTGGAAGAGCGTCTGTGACAAAGTCCTTCTCGATAGCCACTGCATCTTCAATGATCTCCAACACTCGCTCATCTGAGAGTTTGTTAATGGTGTGGTTCATGTAAAGCAAACAAGCAAAATCACAATGAAGTCCTTCATCCCTGGATATGAGTTCGTTAGAGAAGCTAAGCCCTGGCATTAAGCCACGCTTCTTTAACCAGAAGATAGAGCAAAAACTTCCTGAAAAGAAGATGCCTTCTACTGCTGCAAAGGCAATTAGGCGTTCTTGGAAATTTCCTTCATCAATCCACTTTAAAGCCCAATCGGCCTTCTTCTTCACACAATCCATAGTCTCAATGGCGTTGAATAAGCGGTCTTTTTCTTGATTGTCCTTTACATAAGTATCGATCAAAAGTGAATAAGTTTCCGAATGGATGTTTTCAATGGCAATCTGAAAACCATAAAAGAACTTTGCTTCTGTATATTGTACCTCAGATACGAAGTGCTCGGCCAGGTTCTCATTGACAATGCCGTCGCTGGCAGCAAAGAACGCCAGAACATGAGTGATAAAGTGTCGCTCTCCATCGTTTAGTTTGTCCCAATCAGTAAGATCTTGACTTAGATCTATTTCCTCGGCAGTCCAAAAACTAGCTTCTGCCTTTTTGTAAAATTCCCAAATGTCATCATGTTTAATAGGAAATAGAACGAAACGACTGCTGTTCTCTTGCAATATCGGCTCTTCCACCGCTGATACATTACTCATCCGTCAATTAGGGTTTAAATGTTTAAACAATCTATATTTTAAATAACAAAAAAAGGTATCCGGCTGACTAATTAAAATCAGCTAAAACTTACCAAAAAAACTGATTGACGTGTTGGATTGAAAGGACCAAAAATTACCAGCACGAACTCATACAAATATTGTAAAATAGCGGGTAAAAGTCAAAGCCGATCCAATGAATATTATCTGGGGAAAGGAGTAATTTTAGGGAAATAGATAGTATAACTTTTTGTGGATTAAAACATTGCAAGGATGGTGTCAAACAAAAACTTCATAACGCCCAATGTTGAAAATAAATTAAATTTTTTTTCAAAGGTATTAATACCCGGTTCATGGTTTGTAATCATTGATATTTCCATTATATTTGCAGTCCGTT
>JAJCYK010000645.1 GCA_029262935.1 Cytophagales bacterium
CGAATATCAGTATGCTTGTTGGCTGCCATAGCTACTCCGTTGCCGCTACCACACACTAAAATCCCCAAAGACCCCTGGTTTGTTTCTACAAAGGAGGCCACAGGATGGGCAAAGTCTGGATAATCCACCGAATCGGCACCATAAGTACCAAAATCCTCTACATCATGACCCAGTTCCTTTAACGCAGTAATTAGCATTTCTTTGTAATTGAACCCGGCATGATCTCCTCCTATTGCTAGTTTTTGCTTCATGATTTTTCTTCTGATTTAGCAAGTGCTCTGCGCATTACCATGCGGCTAATAAATATACTTATTTGGTAAAGGAATACCAATGGGAAGGCAATCAGTATTTGACTAATAACGTCTGGTGGAGTAAGTACCGCGGATAGCAATAAAATGACGATAATAGCATGACGCCGATAAGCCTTCATCAGCTCTGGAGTCACCAATCCAGCTTTTGAAAGGAAAAACACGACAATAGGCAGTTGAAACATCAGCCCACAGGTAAGTACCAAGGTAGCAATGGTTGTTACATAAGAAATGATGTCAAATTCATTTACGATAGTGCTGGCAACTTGGTAGTTGGCCAAAAAATTAACCGCAAGTGGCGTCACGATAAAATATCCGAACATCACGCCACAGGCGAACAGGAGGCTTACAAAGAAGGTGGCTCCTTTCGATAATTTTTGTTCCTTATCATATAAACCTGGTCTTATAAACCTCCAAGTTTCCCAGAACGTATATGGGAACGCACATAGTAAGCCTATTACTAAGGAAGACAGGATATGCATAGTAAATTGCCCAGTCATTTGCCTACTTTGAATGATAAAAGGCAACTCATCTATACATAAAGCTTCTGAGGCTATGGCATCACCCAAACGACAAAGTGTTCGGTATGTCCAAAAGTCTGGTTTGGAAGGGCCAAGAATAATAATGTCCCAGACAATTTCTTTTGATAAAAATGCTATGATCGCAAATACCAATATGGAGGCTATGGATCTAATGAGGTGCCAGCGTAGCTCCTCCAGGTGATCCAAGAAGGTCATTTCTTTTTCCAAAATATCTTATTTGTAAAGTGGGAAATTACCCATCCAGTGATTTATCTCCTCTCGAACTTGAGTTATGATTTGATCGTTATCGTGATTGACCAGAACCTTGTCCATAAGTTGGACAATTCGGATCATATCTTCTTCCATCATTCCTCTGGTGGTCACCGCAGGCGTACCTACACGCATACCAGAGGTCACAAAAGGGGATTTATCATCAAAGGGTACCATGTTTTTGTTAATTGTGATATCGGCTTTTATCAACGTGTTCTCTGCTAGCTTTCCGGTTAGATCTTTCGATCGCAAATCAATCAACATGAGATGATTGTCAGTCCCGCCAGAAATTATTTTATAACCAAGGTCCACAAATGCCTGAGCCATGACCTGGGCATTTTTTTGAACTTGGATTACATATTGTAGATAATCATCGCTTAGTGCTTCTTGGAAAGCAATAGCCTTAGCGGCAATGACATGCTCTAATGGCCCACCCTGTGTGCCAGGAAAGACCCCAGAGTCTAATAGAGAGGAGATTTTTCTAATAGTCCCCTTTGGTGTTTTTAATCCCATGGGATTATCAAAGTCTGCCCCGATCATAATCATACCTCCTCTGGGACCTCGCAAAGTTTTATGGGTGGTAGTTGTGATTATATGACAATATTCCAATGGGTCGTCCAATAACCCACGGGCAATTAATCCCGCCGGGTGTGCAATGTCTGCCATTAAAAGTGCTCCTACCTTGTCGGCCGCCTCTCGCAGTAGTTTGTAGTCCCAATCACGGCTGTAAGCGGACGCGCCACAAATGATCAATTTTGGTTTTTCTTTAATTGCAGTGCGGGTAACCTCATCCCAATCTATAGTACCTGTTTGGGGGTCGACACCATAAAAATGTGGTTGATATAATTTACCTGAAAAATTGACCGGTGAGCCATGTGTGAGGTGGCCCCCATGAGCTAGATCGAATCCTAGAATTTTATCTCCCGGGTTTAAAACTGCCAGCATCACTGCTGCATTCGCTTGAGCGCCGGAGTGAGGTTGCACATTGGCCCAGGAAGCGCCAAATAATTCCTTGGCACGGTCTATTGCCAGTTGCTCGATTTGGTCAACAACTTCACACCCTCCGTAATATCGTTTTCCTGGAAGACCTTCAGCGTATTTGTTGGTAAGCACGGTGCCCATAGCTTCAATAACTTGAGGAGAAGCGAAGTTTTCTGAGGCAATTAATTCAATACCATTTTCTTGCCTGGCCTTTTCCTGATCTATAAGGTCAAAAAGTATTTGATCTCTTTGCATATTTAGGTGTTAAAAAGTTGGAACCAAAAATAAGGGATGGCCCAGAATTAATCAAAGAACGGGATTAATTCATCTCAATTTTCTGTAACTTAATTATTATCATCTATGAAATCCTCATATGAAAGGTCATTTATCATTACTTCTGTCTTTATTTTTTCTGGTATCATGCGATTCATTAATTCACGAACGTGGCAACGGCAAAATAGAATCTGAAAAGAGAAGCGTAGATAGCTTTACCGAAGTCCGGCTCGAAGGTAACTACGAGGTGGGCCTCAAACATGGATTAAAAGAACAAGTGGTCATTGTTACCGACGAAAATCTATTACAATACATTGATACGGAAGTAGAGCACGGAGTACTGATTATAGAGGACAGCGAAAAGATCCGCAGCCA
>JAJCYK010000646.1 GCA_029262935.1 Cytophagales bacterium
GACGAAGACGACTCTTCCAGATTCTGACCCACCGCTTCTGTATCCTGCGGACTATCTTCCGAGGCTCCGGAGGGTGCTTCATGCCCGTTCAAGCCGTTACTAGAGTTTACAGGCTCTTGCTGAGGGCTTGAATCACTTTCAGTGTTTGCGTCGAGTGCTTTCGATATTTCGTCTTCTTTTGACATATTTTCCTAGGAGCCATCGCTCCACTATAATCAAATATAACTAAAGGTTTTAATTTAATCTGGGATCAGTAGGATAATTTGAGAACATCCGATACTTCCCTCCCATATTCTTTAAAACCTCTCGCCATAATAATTCAGGGTCCAAATCAAACACCTGCGATACTGTGGCCTGGGGTGACACAATCCAAGATTTCTCCTTTAATTCTTCCTCCAATTGTCCTGGGGCCCACCCCGAATATCCCAAGAAATACATCACCTCTTGAGGTTTTATTTCATTACTCTGAATCAACACTTTCATTTGCTCAAAATTGCCGCCCCAATAGATGCCGTTGGCGATCTCCGATCCTCCGTCTAAACTATCTAATCCACGATGCAAAAAGTGCATACTATCTTGCTGCACTGGGCCTCCTACTAAAACATTTTTATCAAAATGCTCCAGTTCTTCAAAGACATCCCCTAAGTGAACCATAGAAGGTTTGTTTAATATAAATCCTATAGTACCATCCTCTTTATTCTCACATAGCAACACCACCGTCCTTTCAAAATTAGGGTCCGGCAAAAAAGGTTCCGAAATAAGTAAATCCCCTTTTTTCGGAGTGACCGTCACACCACGGTGAAAATAATTAGTCATGTCTTCAAGGTTCTTCAATGCAATGCTGGTTTAATAGGTAAAGACTGCAATACTTGAGCTTCTGCTTGGTTAAGTTCTTCTAGTCTATTATAAACACTGGTTTCTTCAAAATAATTTAGCGCCATCTTCACAAAGATGTTCCCATGCTTCGCTTCTGACGCCCACAACTCCTGATAAAAACGTTTAAGCTCAGGATCAGTCAGGTTTTCATAAACCAAACGAAAACGCTCGGCTCCCCGACATTCCACAATTGATGCCAGCAATAATCGGTCTAAAAACCGCTCTTCTCTACCTGACCGGCAATGGTCCACCAATTGCTGTACGTAAACATCTTTGCCCATCTGTGCCGGTAATTGCACACCCCTCTGTTCCATTATCTTATAAACGGCTTGAAAGTGTTCCAGCTCCTCAATAGCCGTTTCAATCAGTTCCGGAATGATTTCCACCCGATCCGGAAATTTAGCCACGAAACTCATGGCCATGGCTGAGGCTTTACGTTCACAATTGGCATGATCCTGTAAAAAAGCCTCAAAATCATTAACTACAGCGGATACCCACTGCGGACTGCTGGTGCATGCTAACTCTATACTAAACTTCATGATCTAGGGAATATGTGGGTTTCGACACAAAATCGAAGGCCTTTGGGGGTTGCCTTTATACCACACAATATTAATTAAAAAGATTATATTTAAGAACTAGATCACACACCTTACTTTATAGACGAAATTTAGTGAGGATTAGTTTATGTTTCGGGCCATTAATTGACCCTAAAGTCCAATTCCATACCATGGCGATCGATTACATCAGCAAATTTCGCGAAGAATACGGGATAAAATCCTTGACTAAAGCCAACGTGGACCCCAACCCAATGGCACAATTCCAACAATGGTTCGACCAAGCGCTATCGGCCCAACTTCCTGAGCCCAATGCCATGACATTAGCTACTGTCGACCAAAACAATCAACCTAGTATTAGGGTCGTGCTATTAAAAGGCATCCAACCACATGGCCTGATTTTTTATACCAATTATCAGAGCCGAAAAGCTCGGGACCTAAAAGCGCAACCTCAAGCTGCTCTAAACTTCTTTTGGCAACCCTTGGAACGGCAGGTAAGATTTGAAGGTAAAGTAGAAAAATTAAGCGCTGATGCCTCCAGCCAGTATTTTCAATCACGACCGCGAGGCAGTCAAATTGGTGCTTGGGTAAGCCCTCAAAGTGAACCTATTGGCAATCGTGAGTTCCTAAAGGCTAAACTAGCGCAATACGAAACTCAATTTGAAGACCAAGAAATACCCAGACCCGAGCATTGGGGTGGTTACCTATTGGTACCTCAGGTGGTGGAGTTTTGGCAAGGTGGTGCCCATCGATTACACGATCGGCTGCAGTACCAATATCAAGAAGGCCGTTGGCTAATCACTAGGTTGGCCCCCTGATGGGCCATATTTATTTAGAGCGATACGCTTACCCCAAACGGTTAATAAGCTCCCCTCCTAACCCGGAATTGGGCCTTGTTGTAGTAATTCCTTGTTTCAATGAGCCTGACCTGGAAGCTACGCTGCAATCTTTGGTGGGTTGTACCCCCCCGGAATGCCAGGTAGAGGTCATTGTAGTGGTAAACGAATCGGTCCATGCCGCCCCCAAAATAAGCAGCCAAAATCAAAAAACCATAGCGGATGCTTCGGCCTGGTTAAACGCATCTACACCTCCATTACCTATTCACTTACTTTTTGAAGTACTTCCAGAGAAACATGCTGGGGTCGGTCTGGCACGTAAAATTGGCATGGATGAAGCAGTACGGCGTTTTAATACCATAGGCAAATCGGGCATCATTGCAGCCTTAGACGCCGATTGCATGGTAGCCCCTAACTACTTAACTGCTCTGGAAAAACACTTTTCAAACCATCCTACCACCCCTGGTTGCTCCATATACTATGAACATCCCTTACAAGGCTCCTTAGACCCAGCCATCTATGATGGAATAACGGCTTATGAGTTGCATTTACGCTACTACACCCATGGTCTGCGCTACGCCGGCCACCCCTTTGCTTTTCAAACCGTAGGCAGTAGTATGGCGGTACGGACTTCAGCCTATGAAAAACAAGGAGGCATGAACAAGCGTAAAGCTGGTGAAGATTTTTACTTCCTGCAGAACATCTTTTTACTTGGAGGTTTTAGCGAACTAAAACAAACAATCGTGTATCCCTCACCCAGGCCCTCCGATAGGGTTCCCTTTGGTACGGGCAAAGCCATTGGCGCTTGGCTTAGAGAAGAAAATAAAGAATACTTATCTTATAACTATCACACTTTTAAGATTTTAAGAGCATTCATAGAAAATATAGATCAATTCTATTCTTTGCCTTTAGAAGCGACTTGGGACAGGCTGCCTTTGGAAATCAAAGCATATATCTCTAGGGAAAAATTCGAGTTGAAAATCTTAGAATTACGCCGCCAGTCCAGTACCAGTGCACGCTTCCGGCAGCGGTTTTTCGCGTGGTACAATGGCTTTTTCGTTTTTA
>JAJCYK010000647.1 GCA_029262935.1 Cytophagales bacterium
CGTGGCCTACAAGGATTACTTATGGATGATGGAACTGGTGGAGGAAATGGTTGAAAGAGCCGCGCTGGATCTTCAGGGCTCCACCGAAATAAAAGTAGGTGAAAACATCATTGACTTTAAAAGACCTTGGAAACGGTTCACCATGTTTGAGGCTATTGAGTACTTCACTGGAGTGGACATTTCGGAAATGAACGAAGCCCAACTCAGGGCTGCTGCGAAAGAATTAAAAGTCCCACTAGAAGATTCCATGGCCAAAGGGAAGATCATTGATGAGATTTTCGGAGAGAAATGTGAGCCGAATCTAATTCAGCCAACATTCATTACGGACTACCCCTTAGAAATGTCTCCACTAGCCAAAAAACACCGCAGCAAAGAGGGGCTGGTAGAACGGTTTGAAGCCATTTGTAATGGTAAGGAAATCTGTAACGCATTCTCCGAATTGAATGATCCTATTGATCAAAGAATTCGGTTTGAGGAACAATTAGAATTAGGTAAAAGAGGGGATGATGAGGCGATGGTCTTAGACGAAGATTTTTTGCGGGCACTGGAATATGGTATGCCACCCACTGCGGGTTTGGGAGTTGGAATAGACCGACTTTGTATGATTATGGCCAACGCACCTTCCATCCAAGAGGTGATCTTCTTTCCCCAAATGAAACCGGAGCAAGTTGCAAAGAGTGCCTCCAATCAAGATTACCAAGCTTTGGGAATCAGGGAAGAACTGATCCCAATACTTCAAAAATTGGGCCATCACACCATTGTAGGCCTGCAAGAGGTAATGCCTAACAAGCTGTTTAACGACGTTTGTGGCATGCGTAAAAAAATGAAATTGCAGCAAGTTAAGAACCCCACATTGGAGGAAGTTAGCGGTTGGGTTAATTAAAACTGGCCCCACTGTCGATAAAACTGCGGCGTTTCTCGAGCCTTAAGTCTTGTAGAATTGCGGCTTTTACGTTTATGGTAATGTTGTAAGACTGGAAACGGCCAAACGGCACCCAGTCAAAATTCAATTGCCAGCAATGTAAGTCCCTACTAGCTCCAATTCGAGTTTGTGTGAATTCGTTTCTTTCGAAGTCATAACCTGAGTTGTAGGTTAGCTTCCATTTATCAGTAAGGCTTAGGTCCCCGCTAAAACTCAAACTTTGAGTAATATTGGATTCTCGGAAACCAACTTTACTATACCGCAAACTGTATTGCAACCGAATGGACCAAGGTATCTTAAAGTCCAAATAGTAATTGGGGTTGCTTAGAATGTGATTGACTTCCGCTTCACGCTGTAGGGTACGAATGTCATTCACACCCCTATTGGGATCATTTACTCCAGGTGTTACAGGATTGTTTTCGGATTTTTTCCCTTGAATGGTATTGGCATCCAATCGCGTATTGAATGCAAAATTGGCAGAGCTTATCTGTCCTATGCCACGACCGTTGCTCCAGGCAAACTTATCAACTTGCCTTTGTATAATGGTTTCATTGCCCTCCTCGTCTACAGATCGCTCTTGAATTTCATAAATATAGGGGTCAATGGTTAATCCAGCACTGAAATCGATTAGATTATCCAGGATGGAAGTGGTCGCATTGATCCGGATGTCGGACAGATTAAAGGAATCGGCTCGTAAGTTGTAACTAGTAGACAAGCCTAGGTTTCTTAAAATATGGACTTTTTTGGTACTGCTGGCCGAGTCGTTTTTGGTTTTCACCTTCATTTCTAAGGTGTTTTGCAAATTAAAACCGATGGACCCGCTATTTCCTTGGCTAGGGCTGCCGAAGACAAATCCGTTGAAACGGGACAGCAACTGCGTTTGTCCGGTACTATCAATCTGTACATCCTGAAAATAGTCGAAGCTGGAAGTAGTAAAGTCAGGAGTATAATTAAAACTCAGTGAAGGAATGATAGTATGTCGAATCGCTTCGATCTTTTTCCCCTCCTTCATGAGAAATGTGCCGTAAATACGAGTGCTTATAGCAGCGCCGGTACTATAAGTAGTGGCCCGGGTAAACCCGTCTACCGTGTCTATACGTACCCCTTTTTCCTCTGGATCGTAGGTGTAATTTAGCTTTTTAAGATACCACAGCTCCGTAATGTTTATAGAGGGACTTAAGGTAAAATGCTTGAATAACTTAGCTGATGTGGAAATGGGTACTTGATGTCGCGCTCCATTTTGTGCGTTGTCCAACAAAGCGCCCAGATTATCGAAATTAAAAGCTAGGGTGTCATCCAATTGTTCTCCTGAATTCACAATATCAAAACTAGCACTCCCACGGGATGGCGCATTCGTAATCCGATTCCTTAAGTTGGCGTTCCAGGCAAAATTGAAATTCTTCAACAGTTCCACTTTTGATCGCTTGAAAGGGGACTGGCGATTCATATTAACACTCATTTCAGGCAGCGTAATATCCACAATATTGGTCGCTAAGTTTTGGTTATGTCGGGCACTCATTGTCATGTTAAAAGGGGTGCCTGCAAACACCTTTGAATAACTTACACTGGAATTGAGGTTTGTATTAATGTTTTGCTGAACAGATAGGTTATTGTTTTGATTATACGTGCTGGTTGCAGCATTTACGGACCCGCTAAAACGACTATTTCCTTTTGAAACCGGTGCGTGTGACCAAGTCAACCTGAAGTCCTTAGTTTCCGTTTCTTCCCCCTCTAAACCTGTTTTTCTTTTGGTTACGTTGAAATTAAGGTTGCCACTATAAGCGTATCTTTTCGTGTAACGTGTTTGCGCCCTTATACCCCAGCCTCCCTTAGTATACACTTCCC
>JAJCYK010000648.1 GCA_029262935.1 Cytophagales bacterium
TGTAGTGACGGTGGCAGGAAGAGGGGCCGTAAATCCTACGGAGTCCAATCATACGGTAGAGGGTCGAGAAAAAAACAAACGAACTGAAATAATAATTACCCCCGGAATCACAAGATCTGTGTCATCCGAAAACCCCGAAAATACGAATTGATATGAATAAGTTATTATCTCTTGCTTTAGTCGTGAGTGTATTAAGTGGATGTGTAAGCCAAAAACAATACGATGATTTATGGAGCCAGAAAGCGGGGCTCGAAGTCAGCAAATCAAATTTAGAGGAACAATTAGCGTCAACCCAGTCGGAAGTTAAAACATTGGAAGAGGAGCTAGCTGCTTTAAAAACAGCGCAAAATACGTTGCAGGAAAAAATGAAAAGCACCAGTGATAATCTGATTTCTTTAAATGATCAATACGATAATTTGTTATCCAACAGTGATGAGCTAAACAAAGAATTTGTAGCCCAACAGCAACGTATCCGAGAATTAGAAAAGATACTTGAAGAAAAAGAGCAGGCGGTAAACAACCTCAAGGCGATCGTTAGTAAGGCCTTGTTGAATTTCAAGGAAAATGATCTAACCGTAGAAGTTAAAAACGGCAAGGTTTACGTCAGTTTAGCAGAACAATTGCTTTTCGGTTCGGGAAGTATTAAAGTAGATACCAAAGGAGTTCAGGCTATTGAACAATTGGCCGGAGTACTTAAAGATAATCCAGACATCAATATTGTCGTAGAAGGACACACGGACAATGTACCAATTTCTAAAACCGGTACCTACATGAAAAACAATTGGGACTTGAGTGTGATGCGCGCTACCTCGATTGTAACTATTTTGACCAATGCTGGAGTTGGTTCTGATAGGATCACTGCTTCAGGTCGGGGTGAACATATCCCCTTAACTTCTAATGACGAGGCTGAGGGCCGTAAAAAGAATCGTAGAACTGAAATCATCCTCACACCGGAACTCGATGAATTATTTAAAATCTTAGAATAGCCAAATGCACTCAATGTCTTGCACCAACTAAGGTGTCTTTGACACTAAAGGGTACCCAGCATTTAACCAGCTTGTAAGGCCTCCTTCGACGTTGATTACTTGTTTGAATCCTAAGTTCTGCATTTCTTTCTGCGCCTTAGCACTCCTTCCTCCCGCTTTACAATATACGTAGTAGGTAGCGTGGCGATCCAAATTGCTCACTTGCTGAGTAAAATCCGTGTCATGAATATTGATATGAATAGCATTTTCGGTTATTTTACCTTCAGCTACTTCTTCAGGAGTACGAACATCCAACAAGAGCAGCTCGGGGGTTTCAGACAATAGTTGTTGCAGAGCATCTACTGCTATAGTGGGATCGATCTCAGTAACAACATCTAGTGAGGTTGATTGATCTAGTGACGGTTTTTCTCCTGGGGTACAAGCATCAATTCCTATAGCCAGTATCCCAATGATTATTGCTGTAAACTTAGTGGGGTAATTTGTTTTTAACCAATCCATAAACGAATGTTCCTATTATAGCACTTAATAACACTACGGTAACAATCCAAAGTCCGTTACCTATTAAAATATACAATGGTCCGGGGCAAGCACCTGTTAGGGCCCACCCTAACCCGAATATGGTACCTCCAAGCAGGTATCTGGTAATACTTTTAGCCTTAGGTGTAATTGAAATAGGGCTACCTGAAATGTCTTTGATTTGCAATCCTTTGATCATTTTTATGGCCAGCGCACCTATTACCACCGCCGATCCTAAAATACCATACATATGGAAAGATTGGAACTGAAACATTTCAAATATTCGATACCAGCTCACAGCTTCGGATTTGGTCAGAACCACCCCAAAAAATATTCCTACTAGTAAAAACTTAGCATATTTCATAATTCGCTATTTAAAGAGCCAGGGCAAAATAACATGAGTAGTAAACAAACCACCAATAAAAAACCCCACCACCGCCAGTAGGCTGGGTGTTTGCAAGTTTGATAACCCGCTGATGGCATGACCGGAGGTACAACCACCGGCATACCGTGCGCCAAACCCTACTAAAAACCCTCCCACAATCATCACTATAAAACCAGGTACCGTTAATAAGTTGGACCAATTGAATAATGAAGTTGGAATGAGCCCTGGTTCATGCGCGATCCCCAAGTTATTTAGCTCTTGTACTGTGGCCTCGGAAACTGCCACTGGGTTGGGATCCGGAAAAAACTGATTTACCAAAAACCCTCCAATGAAGGCTCCAGCGATGAATATTAAATTCCAACGCTGCGCCTTCCAGTCAAATTTAAAAAACTCCGCCACGTTACCGGCTCCACCAATGGTACAGAGGCTTCGCATGGTAGAACTTACTCCAAAGGACTTTCCAAACCACAATAAAGTGATCATGATTAATGCGATCAATGGTCCAGCCACATACCAGGGCCAGGGTTGAATAAGCCAATCCATCAAATAAATTGATTAATTGCTTCACCAAGATCATAAACCGGCGTCCCGTTGGACAAACCGCTTTGGACAATACTTGTCCCAGCTGCGGAACGATATCCTCCAGCACAATGCACTATTATAGGTTTGTTTGTAGGTATTTCTGTCAAGCGCTCCCGTAGCTCAGGCAGAGGAATGTTGTGAGCATTTGAGAAGACAGCCTCACCGGTGTGCTCATTCGAATTTCTAATATCCACAATGGTAAAATCTTGGGGGTTTGCTTTTAATGCCTCCAAAGGAACCTTCTTGGTAATTTGTGCTCCAGCATTGTTGACAAGCCCCCCTTTAACCAATTTTTCATAACCAATTTTAGCTGTTTTGGACACCACTTGATCCAAGGCTTCTTCGTCTTCTGCTATTAAATAAAATGGTTCATCTGGAGCTACAATGGATCCCAGCCAAGTTTCGAACTTACCTCCATCTTGTAAGTTTATGGCTCGCTGCATATGGCCGGCTTTAAACAATGCCTGGGGTCTGGTATCAATCACCAATACTGTAGGATCCATGTGAAATTCCCCCGTCAATCTGGGCACCGCCTCCAAACTTTCTTCAAAACTTGGGACTCCGCTGCGATTTATATCAACGTCATAGGTGAAATACTTAGGTATAAAAGGCTGATCCTCTAGGAGGGCTTTTACAAAATCTGCTTCTTTAGCTACTTGAAAGGCCCAGTTTTCTGATTTTTCCCGGCCTATGGTACTAACAGTATCCGTACTCATGTTTTTACCACAAAGTGAACCCGCGCCATGCGCTGGATAAACCAGCACGTCATCTGATAGGTTTTTAAAAACATCCAATGTATGGAACATCATCTTTGCTAGTCCCTCCCTTTTTACCTGTATGTTTCCAGCACCCTCTCTTAGATCAGGGCGGCCAACGTCGCCCACGAATAGTGAATCTCCCGTATAAACGCTGTGGGCATGGCCTGCTTCATCCAGTAACAAATAGCTGTTGTGATCCGGAGAATGACCTGGAGTAAACAAAGTTCTCAGTACTACGCGTCCTATTTTAATCTCGTCGCCATCCGTAACACCTTGATGAGGATATGAAACCCCCACCTCGGGGTTAACATATATGGTAGCCCCGTGTTTTTGATGAAACTCTAAATGGCTACTGGCGAAATCAGCATGCGGATGTGTTTCAAATACTGCTACAATTCTTGCATTGTGGGCTTCGGCAAAGTCCAAATAAGGCTGTGGGTCACGACCCGGGTCAACCAAAGCTACTTGGCCGTCAGATTCAATAGCATAAGATCCATGAGCCAATCCCTTATCGTAAATCTGTTTTATATTCATATCTATAATGCTGTTTAATGTATAAAATTGTAAAGGTTTCAGCTAGAAAACAAATATACATGATGAAATGTTCATATTTTCATGTATGATTTTTATCATGTTATTCCATGCGTGATACTTTTAAGGTTTTTTGCCAAAACCATGGGTAATTTGTTTCCAGAAAGTTTTAGGGAATTCATCTACTTGGGGGAAGCCCAATTTGATATCTCTACCGTTATGTGGAATATAGTCTGTACCCCATAAGTAATCCCACATGCTCAAGGTTAAACCAAAATTTACTCCTCGTCTCCTGTCCTTAGGAAGGTTTTCTGCATGATGCCAAATGTGCATTTGCGGGTTATTAAAAACGTACTTTAAAGGCCCCAGGTTAAGCTTTAGGTTGGAATGATTGAAGTGTCCCACTGCCAGGGTAAAAATGTGCACTAAAAAGAAATCATCAATTCCGAACCCTATCATGGCCAAAGGAAGGTATTCAATAGTTCTATAAACTACGGTTTCCATCCAATGATATCTTAGATGTGCGGCAAATCCCATTTGCTGTACGCTATGGTGTACTTTATGAAATTCCCAGAGAAAATCCAGTCGATGCAACAGTCGGTGCACCCACCATTGGATAAAATCCCGGATCACCAACAAAGCCAACAGCTGGCTCCATTTTGGCCAAGAATCCAAATTCAAGGCCACCATGTTGTTTACGCCAAGTGCGTGTAAGCCGTCATTAAAAAGATTTACCACCACATCAGAAGCGGCGTTATAAATGATCAATGAAAACAAAAAGAAATTAAAAAACATATAGAAGAAATCCAGCCAAAAATCTTGACGGAATTTGAGCTGGGATTTTCTCCATGGACGGATCCACTCCAGAATTAGAAAGAACAAACTGATGGCAATTAACCAATAGAAATAGTTCTGCCAATGGGGCGTGGTAACTTCTCGCCATAAGTAGCCGGCGTATCCTTGGTATCCTTCCAAAAACTTATTCCAGTAGTTCACTGTATACTATTCTTTTAATTCATACCACTCGATGCCGGATAGTGGCAATCGTCTTCCTTGCTTTTTGGGACCGTAGTTCGCGGATAAGTAATCCAATATATACGGTTCATTGTCCCCTAAATCCCACAGACCCTGACCTGCTTGCATCCATCGAATCATCTGCTCCCATCCCTCTCGAGTAGCTCGATTTTGAGTGATTAACTTCGCAGAATGACAAACGGTGCACTGTGA
>JAJCYK010000649.1 GCA_029262935.1 Cytophagales bacterium
ACGCCATTTTACTGCGTCAGTTACCATTTGATGCCCAAGTGGGCATCTTGGCCCATGAATTAGGGCATGTCGCCTATTACCACCAGTTGAACACTTTTCAAATTGGAAAATGGGGACTCATGTATTTAAGAGATGAAGTATTTAGAGCCACCCATGAAAGAACCACAGACCTGATGCCTTTATATCATGGGCTAGGCAGCCAGATCTATCAATATGCCCGCTATGTACGATACGACCCTAGGTGCCTTTCCATTTATGAAAGAGGTAAAGACTTTATGGATACTTATTATATGACCGACCAGGAGATTGAGGAAGTACTGGATGATCACCCGCTCTACAATTGAACCGCCATTCACCGTTTACGCAAAAATGTTACTCAGGGCTTTAGTTGCCTGGTTAGCTCGTTTTTTCAATTATTAGGTCATTTTTTGATGACGTTTTTAAGCGGTTACGATGTATAGATAAACAAACTATAAATCTATACATCATGAAAAGAATAATACTGATTACTGCTGCTGCCTTACTGGGACTTTCCGTCTCCGCGCAAAACGGATTACGAATTGGGCTTAATGCCGGTATCCCGGTAGGAGACAATGGGGATTTCGCATCTTTCATAGCAAACATTGAACTTGATTATGACTGGGAAGTCTCGGAAATCATAAATGTAGGAGTTAGTGCCGGAGCTACCGTCTATTCAGGGAAGGAAATGTTTAATGATTTTAAGTACGCCCCCATTTTAGCATCCGTAGATGTAAGTGTGACCGATGATCTTTCCCTGGGCGGAGATATCGGCTACGGCATTTCCTTGGAGAGCGGTTTCGATGGCGCCTTGGTTTATCGCTTTCAATTGCGCTATAATATTTCGGAAAAATTTGATGTGTCCGGAAGGTTTAATGCTTTTTCATCAGATATAGGCACATTATCTGATGCCACTGTAGGAGTTGGGTATCGATTTTAATTTTATGCTTTATCCTTCGGCACCTAATTTTTACTCGCCTAATAAGGAGAATGCACCCTTGGTTAAAAACTGCGTGTTGGGTTTAAAAGCATCGGTGCTTTCAATAACGGTGAAGCCACCGTAATTTGCTTGCACTTTGACTTCTTGTTGATTGAAGTAATACGTATCGTCTTGCTTTTGCTCCAACACCAGTACATAAGGAAGTTCGTCTATTATTATAATAGCTTCACTGGGTAGTGCCTTCGCGAAAGAGGAATCCGTAGCAATAGCAGCATCAACAAACATTCCTGTTAAGAAATTGTTGTCAGATTCATCCTCTAGATGTCCATGAACTTTTGTCGTTCTGTTATCCTCCAGCGCGGTTCCCACCAGATGCACTGCTGCTTTATAGATTTCCGTAGAAGCCTCAGGGATCTTAAAATCAATTTTTTGACCCTTTTTTATTTTCATTATATCTTTTTCGAAAACTGAAAGTTCCAAATGGATGTGGTCATTGTCTGTAATCTCCAAAATAGCGGTAGCTGGCGAAACATATGAGCCTTTAGTTACATTCATTTTGGTCACGCTACCTGAGATAGGAGCGTAAATGGTAGCCACTGAAGTGATGTCTCCCTTAGCAACTCTAGCCGGCGAAATGTGCAACATACTTATCTGCTTGGCTAGGCCAATATGCGTGGCTACGGCAGTTTTATAGGCGCTTTCTGCCCTCAAATAGCTCTTTTGAGAAGTAATATTTTCAGCCACCATTGTTTTCTGTCGCTCATATTCGGTCTTCAAATAAGAAAGTTGCTCATTCACTTCCATGTACTGTTGCTGGAGCGTTACAAACTCCGGATTTTCTATAGTTACCAGAACTTGTCCTTTGCTTACTTTATCTCCTATTAGCAAAGGTGTGGTTTTAATATAACCACCTCGGGTGGCACTTACTACCACTCGGTTTTCTGGCGGTACATCTATCATTCCGTTTACATTAATGATTGTAGGAAATGGTTTTTCTTCCAGCCCCTGCAATGTCATTTTCCCTTGATCAAATTGCGCTTGAGTAACCTGGATATAACCATCAAGGATACTGCTTGCAGGTTCCATGTTGGTTGATTGGCTGTTCTTTTCACTGCAGCTCCATAGTGAAAAAACAAGACCTAGGGCTACTACTTTATATAAGTTACGTTTCATAACGTGGTGTTTATAATGTTAGATAATTTAAGGCAATAACGGTTTGATTGTACTCATGGAGCTTATCTAGATAATCCAACTTTATCTCATAAGCGCCGTCAAGGCTTCGCGTGTATTGATAAAAATCAATCTCCCCGTTTTTGAAATTACCATTTGCTGTTTTTAGAATTTCTTCTGCCAGGTTTTCGCCTTCATCTTCATAATAGCTTAATGCTTCCTGAAGTTGCGCTAACTGCACTTTGAGTGCCATAAACTTCGCATTCAACTGAATTCCATACTCCCGGGATTCCGCTGAAGCAATATCTTCGGCAATACGTGACGCCCTGATTTTAGCGGTTTGCCCTCCAAAGAGTATGGGTATTTTTAATCCAAATTGGTAGCCATTCAAACTACCGCTAAGTTGTGAGTTTGAACCCTGAAAATAATTAAGGCTTATATCTGGCAGTAACTTTTGCTTCTCAAAACGCCTTTCTGCTACTAACAAGGA
>JAJCYK010000650.1 GCA_029262935.1 Cytophagales bacterium
GAGGCTACCAAGACTCCTCCTCCTTAGCCCGACGAGTGGCCCGCAATGTTAGCTTGATCATCAGGGAGGAAAGTTATTTACATCAAGTGGCAGATCCCGTGGCCGGATCCTATTACATGGAATCCTTGACTACTAAGATTATGAAAGTTACTTGGGAAAAGCTGCAAGGACTGATCTCCGGGAAGCATAAATCCAATAACGAAAATTAATTAGATGACTAGAAAGCCTGATTTTAGTCAAATATCATGGGAGAGCCTTCAAGCTTCTTCTGAGACTTCCCCAGTTCCGAATTGGGAGCCTTGGCATACACCCGAAGGGATCGAAGTGCCTTCCATTGTAGACCCCCAGACCCACGAGCCTGCCAAAGCCTTACCTTTTAGTGCTGGATTGCCCCCTTACTTGCGTGGTCCTTACGCTTCCATGTATGTTACCAGACCCTGGACCATCCGACAGTACGCGGGTTTTTCGACTGCTGAGGAGTCAAACTCTTTTTATCGCCGGAATCTGGCGGCAGGGCAAAAAGGACTTTCCGTAGCGTTTGATTTACCAACACATCGCGGTTATGATTCTGATCATGAGCGTGTGACGGGGGACGTAGGCAAAGCAGGTGTTGCTATAGATACCGTGGGAGATATGCAAATCCTGTTTGACCAAATCCCTTTGGATCAAATGTCAGTTAGCATGACCATGAATGGCGCTGTGTTACCCATAATGGCTTTTTATATCGCTGCAGCTGAACATCAAGGAGTGCCCTTGGAAAAATTACGAGGTACCATACAAAACGATATTCTAAAGGAATTCATGGTGCGCAATACCTACATATATCCCCCAGCCTTCTCTATGCGCATCATTGCAGACATCTTCAAATTCTGCTCCCAAAAAATGCCGCTATTCAACTCCATAAGTGTGAGCGGCTATCATTTACAAGAAGCGGGTGCCCCGGCTGATTTAGAGTTGGCCTATACCCTTGCCAACGGTCTGGAATATCTACGACAAGGCGTATCCGTGGGAATAGATGTTGATGCCCTGGCTCCGCGAATATCCTTTTTCTGGGGTATAGGTATGAATCATTTTATGGAGATCGCAAAAATGCGTGCCGGTAGAATTTTATGGGCAAAATTGGTAAAGTCTTTTGGACCTAAGAATCCGAAATCCATGGCCTTGCGCACGCACTGTCAAACATCTGGGTGGAGTTTGACGGAGCAGGATCCTTTTAACAATGTCACCCGCACCTGTGTGGAAGCTATGGCCGCGGTCATGGGAGGCACGCAGTCTTTGCATACCAATGCGTTGGATGAGGCCATAGCCTTACCCACTGATTTTTCCGCTAAAATAGCCCGAGACACGCAACTTTACTTACAGACCGATACAGGTATTACTAAAAGTATTGATCCATGGGGCGGCTCACATTATGTCGAATACCTAACCAATGCACTTACGGCCAGAGCCTGGTCTCACATAAAGGAAGTGGAGTCAGCGGGTGGCATGACCAAAGCCATCGATAGCGGTCTCCCTAAAATGCGAGTAGAAGAAGCTGCTGCCCGTAAGCAAGGCAGAATTGATAGCGGCAAAGATGTTATTGTTGGGGTGAACAGGTATCAAGTAGTAGAAACTCAAGAATTAGAACTCTTAGAAGTGGACAACACCAAAGTGCGAGAGGCTCAAATCCAGAGGCTACAAGAGGTAAAAAGAAATAGGGACAATCAATCGGTACTTGATGCCTTAGTCTCATTGGAAAATGCCTCAAAAAACGGTTCAGGTAATTTATTGGATTTAGCGCTAACTGCCGCAAGATCCAACGCTACGCTAGGCGAAATCTCTAAGGCCATGGAGCAAGCAGTCGGTAGGCATCAAGCTACCATAAGATCAATTTCTGGTGTATATTCAAAAGAAGTTATGAACGACGCCCATTTCAAAAAGGCCACCGCTCTGGCAGATAAGTTTGCCACCGTCGAAGGTAGGAGACCGCGTATTATGATTGCCAAAATGGGCCAGGATGGGCACGACCGCGGAGCAAAAGTCATCGCCACTAGTTTTGCGGATTTAGGATTCGATGTGGACATAGGTCCTTTGTTTCAAACACCTAAGGAGGTTGCTCAACAAGCTATGGAGAATGATGTCCACTTGGTGGGAGTAAGCAGTCTTGCCGGCGGTCACAAGACATTAATACCAGAATTGATAAAAGATCTGAAACGATTGGGGCGTCCGGATATTTTAGTGGTAGCCGGAGGGGTGATCCCTACTCCAGACTACCCCTTTCTTTATGACAGCGGGGTAATATCTATTTTCGGGCCAGGAACCATTATATCCAAAGCTGCCATCGAAATATTAGAAAAGCTACTGAGTTAAGGCTTGTTGTCTACTATTCGGTTTCGGGTGTAGTTAGCGGTGTTCAGTTCTGGTTGCCATTCCACGATGAATTCCACTCTTCGATTGCGAGTCCGACCCATTTCTGTGCTATTGGCATGGATAGGCTGGGTTTCTCCATAAGATACAGTTTTTATTCTTGAGCTTTCAATGCCCTTCCCCACCAGATAGCCTGCTACCGCTTTTGAACGCATGGCTGATAATTTGAAATTATAGTCTTCGGAGCCCACATTGTCGGTATGGCCTACAATCTTTACAGCAGCGTGAGGGTGGTCCGCCACCAATCCGAAAAGTTGCTGTAAGCGGTTCGTGTAGTTGTTCGGTATGTCATATGAATCAAACTCGAATTCTATATTAAATAACTCTTGGTTGGTCATCGGCAACTCCGCAGGTGGTTGTGGCAGTTGCGTTTCTGCTAACCTGATTCTTTTGGGTTTCAAAAATACCCGAGGGATCCTTTTCTTTGGGACTTGCAAAATATCTTTTTGCGGAGTTTCAAAAGGGTTTTTCATTACTACCACTTCCTCACCGAAACTTCTAAAGGACCCCCCTTCCAAAAACACGCCGGAATCCAATATATAGTCCGCCACATCTGCAATGGCTAGCTTGATGTGGTAGACTTCGTTTGGAACAACTTTACAGCGCGCTTCTAATACCCGGGTAAAGCCATCGTATTGTACCTCATATGGAGGTTTCTTGGCCGTTTTGCCGTATCGTTTGTTACGTATTGGCTTCTTTTTTCGGTTGTCCCAAATGAAGGGGTGGCTGGTATTTTGAAACCCATTGTCAAAGTAGAACTTTTTGTTCTTTTTGTGGTTGATGTTATTGACCGTGATAGGAGTGTTCGTTTCTGGTAGTACCGCCAAGTTAACATGGTCCAAACCGGGGCCGTCAATAAAGAAACCAAACACATCATTGTATTTTGAGCCAACATATTCCAAATACTCTTCTGACCCAAATACGTAATTAAAGGAAAGGAACTCTGAGCTGGTGACAAAATCAAACTCTAAAACCGCAGCATCATGAGTGACCCCTGTGGTGATGGTATTTAGATCGGCATCTCCCGCGGTCATGCTAGCCCAGCCTTTATCCGGTACTCTATTGGGTCCTTGTACGAAAAAGGCATTCCCGGAGGTAAGTACGATACCCTCTTCCAAGTGTACATTAACCATCTGGTCATTAAAATAACCCATGGCATGTTTTGGCCCCTTGTATGAAACTGGGCCTACCAGTACACCATTTCCAATAAGAATTTGTTTGACTAGTTTCTCTGCAGTATATGAGGTGTCGATTTCGATCTGACTCCAGGAGGTAAATCCGGTAAAGAGTACCAGATAAAGTGCCAGATGCAACCCTCTTTTCAAGTTCGCGTTTTTCATAGGTTCTAAGCCCACACACCTGTCTGACACCTATGCTAATTTTAAAGATACATTATCTTTAGGACTTTAACAAGGTTTTTTTGCAGTATTATCATAGGGTATAAAAAAAGACCATCTATGAAAGATGGCCTTTAATTTTTGGGTAGGATTGACTGTTTGTTCCCTATTTGTATTATTGCATCCCATTTCTTTTGGTAAACATATCGTATGCAATTTTAAACTGTTCTACTTCAGGTGACAAGTTCATGGCTTGTTCGTAGTTCATCATGGCATCGATAAGCAGATTGTTTTCCTCAAAGAATGTAGCTAGAATTAACTTATTTAATGAAGACTCTTCTTTAAGAGAGCTGGCCAATTGCTCCAATTCTTTAATAATTGGGTCAGCATCTGCTCCAGTTAATCTCTTTATACCGTAGTTTCCAGAGAATAAGTCATC
>JAJCYK010000651.1 GCA_029262935.1 Cytophagales bacterium
ATTAGAGCAAGAAAAAGACATTTTAGAGTCGGCTTTCACCACCGGAATCAGTGACTTAGATGAATTAGCAACTACTTCAGCGCGTTTGGGTGAAGTGCTGCGCTTGATTGATGAGAAAACCTTAAGATGGATAGAGCTGGATGAACTAGCTTAAGTACTTCATTGTCGTGAATTATTGAATTTCTCTTCTACTTGTAAATCCCTTGACTCGTTCATGTATATTTCCAAGAATTATATTAAAATGGACCTTATTAAGGAAATTCAGTGTCGGATATTGTTGACATCACAAAAGTAAAGTAAGTTAGGCCCACAAAAAATTCGGTCTATTTGAGACACCCGCAAAATATAGCGATATTATATCAAGCACACCCTCCTCCAATAAAAGAAGGCCTCCCAAAGCCCGTAAAAATAGGAGGTTACTCCGATAGCGGCGCCGACATCGCCTGCGAATTGATCAAACACGGCATAAACGTCATTACACCTGTGGATCAACCTCAGACAGATCATGATTATGACTGGGTGTTCCCCGATACTAATACGGGTATTTCCCAGGCCATAGAGCGAGGAGCAAAAATTTTGTGGTTAAATACAGTCTTATACCAAGGACATGCCATAGAAAATTTCTTTGAATTCCATATTCACTTAGTAGGTCAATGGCCAGGTTCCGTAGATATATACGATAATAAGTGGACCACAAATCAACTGCTAAAGAATAAGGGCATTCCCATACCTGAGGCGTTGTTAATTTCAAAACAACAAATGAAAACCTACTCACTTGAATTAGATTTCCCATTGGTCATCAAGCCTATAAGAGGAAGAGGTAGTCAAGGCGTTTTCAAGGTTGAAACTCAAGAACAATTAGACTTAAAACTTGATGCTTTCTTTTTAAGTGAAGCGTTTGGGCCCTCGGTTTATATTGAACACTTTTTAAGTGGACAGGAAATAACGGTTACCGTATTGCCCCCTGGTAACTATCAAATGGAAGATGGCGTGAAATACTACGACGGATCTTGGTGTCTACCTGCCGTTAAAAGATTTAATCATCATGAGGGCATTGCTCCTTACAATGGAATCGTGGCGGTTACCCAAAACAGCGCGGTGTTGGGTAATGAAGAGCTAAACTCCCCGCAAATTAAAAAGGTCTACCAATTTTGTGAAAAGGCTGCGAACTTGTTAAATATTCAAGCCCCTATCAGGATGGATTGGCGCACAGATCAAAATGGAAAGTACTTCTTATTCGACCTAAATATGAAGCCAAACATGACCGGGCCATCTCGTCCTCATAGAAAAGATCAGGATAGTTTATGTTCTATCGCTGCCAGGGGTGTGGGATGGGACTATGGCGATTTATTAAAAAACATATTAGCTCAGTATTGGGATGGGAGGCATTGAATTGTTGAGCCACAAGATAGGCATACTGGACCAGTGGGTTCCAAACATTAGGTCCAGCAATAACTTCAGAAAAATTAATATATTGGACTGACAGTTTAAAACGAAACGAGCTTATTCTCTTTATTAAACTTTGACCGCATGAATCCCACTAAAACTACTGGCAGAATACTAGGTTTACTCTTTTTGCTCACGACTATTGCTGGTGGGATAGGAACCACCATTAGAGGGCTCTCAGGATCTGACGTTGACACCTCTGCCTTCCTAGTGAGCGTTCTTGAAAATACCAATAAAATGAACCTGGCTATTAGCCTGGATATGCTTAGCAGCCTGATAGCAGTACTTATTGCGTTATATATATTTCCATTTATTAATGCCTTTAACCAACGGCTAGCAGTGGGTTATTTTGGTATTGCCAGCATCAATTTTGTGATACTTACGGTAAGCAACGTCATTCACGTGGCATTGCTTTCGGTGAGTACAGATTTTGCCGCCCTGGAGAATTCTGTCGACTATCCGTACTTTATCGCTTTAGGAAAAATGTTGTATAGCAGTTATTATTGGGTGCATTTTTTTATGTTATTGATGTACAGTATTGGGGGCTCCTTATTATACTTTTATCTTTTGAAAGCTCGGCTGATTCCTAGTTGGTTGGCTATTTGGGGGCTTTTGGCCTCGGTTATCGTATTCGCCGGTGGCGCGTTACAACTGGCTGGGCTGTCAGTTTCTATGCTCCTTTTTGTGCAAAATGGTATCTTTTTGCTCACATTTATTGGATGGCTATTGATTGTTGGCTTTCGCCCAAAAGCCTACCAGGAATAGCTGGTTATAGAACATGCTATGACCGATAGTGTAACCTTAGTCAAAGTTGGGTTAAATGAATTATC
This sequence comes from Cytophagales bacterium, assembly GCA_029262935.1. Lineage (GTDB taxonomy): Bacteria > Bacteroidota > Bacteroidia > Cytophagales > Cyclobacteriaceae > JAJCYK01. The sequence goes on from JAJCYK010000651.1 coordinate 2,277, forward strand.
CCCATTGCAGGTTATTTGCAAAATTACCTACATCAGATACTTCCAGGACCATTGGCGAGCAAACGGCCTAGATCAATATCTTGAAGAACAATTTGGGGCCATGCCCCTACAAGTTGATCTAAGTAGCGATACTATCGATTACTTTTTTATTACTTTTAACGAGCAACGCGTGGGCTATCTTAAAATTAACTACCACGCCGAGTTTGACTCATCGAATCATCAGACTGGTTGTGAGTTAGAAAAGATGTATTTACTTCCTCAAAATAAAAGCCAGGGCATTGGAGAACGAGCCTTGAATGCATTAGTTCGGTTACTGGAACCAACCCCGCACAACATTTTATTTTTGCATGTGTTGGATACAAATAAGAAGGCCATCCGATTTTATGAAAAACTAGGATTTATATTCTATAGCAAGATGCGTTTGGATTACATACATTTCAAAGAAGATCTGAAAGGGCTAAATAAAATGTACATTCCACTAAAAGATCGAAACAGCCAGGATAAATGAAAAAATACCCAACCCCAATTCCAATTCTAACGCCGTTGAAATCAACCATCCAATGGGTTGGAAATGGTAACTATAGTTTTCATCGTGATGAACTCCTCCTCTTATCCGTTAGCGAACATTTGGATTACATCAGATGAAAATCAAAAGTGCCGATGATTGCTTATCTTAATAAAGATTTAATCATTATTATAAATGACCTATTTTAATCGCCTTCTGCTCCTTGCCATTAGTTTCATTTTAGCCACTTGTCAATCCGAACCAAGCTCAAAGCCTGTAACTACACCTAGTACTTCCGAATACCAGGATTTGATTGCGTTATTTAAGGATTGGCGCTCGTTTGAAAAACCTCCACTTTTGGATGGAGCTCCAGATTATCGTTCTGCAACTTTTGAGAAACGCTGGCCTGAATTCAAACAACTGCAAGCAAGGCTGCAATCCATTGAAATCTCCTCCTGGGTCACTGCGCAACAAATAGACTGGTATATAGTATGGGCAGAAATGAATGGCTATGATTTTAATCATAACATTCTCAAACCTTGGGTAAGAGATCCGGCATTTTACAAATCTCTTTGGAGTTATCGCAGTGATGTACCTGCTCATGAAGGGCCAACTCATCATGGGACTACAGAATTATGGACCTACGCATTTCCCTTGAGTGCCGAAGAAAAAGAGCGGCTACTTACAGATCTGCAAGTAATACCTGCTCTGAATGAACAAGCCCAACTCAATCTGACTGGCAATGCCAAAGACTTATGGGTTGCCGGCATCCGGGATATTCGATCCCAAAGCCAAAACCTACGGGCCATTCTGGACCAACCAGGAGTGATGAATCACGTAGATCTAGTGGAAGCTATTGAATTGGCTGCAAACACAACTGATCAACTAGCTTCATGGTTACAATCTGAAGCTTCATCCAAAACAGGTCCATCGGGAATTGGCAAGGAAAATTATACTTGGTACCTCCAAAATGTGCATTTAGTACCACTCACTTGGGAAGATGAGGTGATGATTCTTAAGCGTGAATTGGCCCGGGCATGGTCCTCCTTAAAATTAGAAGAACATCGAAACAGAGATTTACCGGAGCTAAAAGCTGCTAATTCCCCGGAAGCCTATAACACCCTAGCGGAACAGTCCGCAGCGAGTTTGATGACCTTTTTAGAACAAGATGAGATTGTAACGGTTAAGGAATATTTCGATCCAGCACTGCGAGAACACTTAGGTCAATTTGTACCTGCTGATAAGCGTAATTTCTTTTGGATCACTGCACATCATGACCCCAGACCTCTTTACTCACACTTTTATCATTGGTTTGAATTGGCTCGAATGGATCAAGAACCACACCCTAGTGAGATACGGCGAGGGCCGCTGCTTTATAACATATTTGATTCTAGAAACGAGGGCACAGCCACTGCCGTGGAAGAAACATTTATGCAAGCCGGATTGTACGATGACAATCCTAGGGTTAAGGAGATTGTATACATCATGATTGCCCAACGGGCAGCAAGAGGCTTGGGTTCATTATACGCACATGCTAATGAGATGACCATGGAGGAAGCTGGCGGTATTCACTCAGAATACACACCGCGGGGATGGATGAAAACGGAAAAGGAATTATTGATCTTTGAACAACATTTATATTTACGACAACCAGGTTACGGCACCAGCTACATTACGGGCAAATGCTTGCTCGAAAACGCCATGATGGATTATGCCAGAGCTGAAGAATTGGCAGGTAGACCCTTTGCTATTAAAGATTTTCTTGATCAATTAAATGCCATTGGCAACATTCCAATTTCTTTGGGTCACTGGCAAATGACGGAAAGTAACAGCCATCTCCAGGGGATTATTCAATAGAAACATCACAATCAAGCAAAAGTAGCGAGTCATGAAGATCACTGCAGAAGTTAGATCAGACAACCATCAACATTCGGTTGTCGTTAAATCCGGGGATAGTAACCAAGAATTGCAAGTACCCGTTCACACAAACGGACAGGGGTCGTCAATAAATGGCGGGGAGTTTCTGTTTGTGGCTCTTGCTACTTGTTTTTGCAACGACCTTTACCGCGAGGCTAATAAAAGGAACCTCACGATTCATACAGTGGAAGTACAGGCCGCAGGTGAGTTCTCCGCAGAAGGTGAGGCCGGATACAACCTAGTCTATAGTGCAAAAGTGACAGGAGATGCGCCTGACCGGGTATTGAAAGAGCTTATTGTTCATACGGACCAGGTAGCCGAAATTCATAACACACTAAGACAAGGAGTAACCGTATCGTTGTTAAACTGGAAACAAATTATATGAAAGCCGTTATATGGTCCAAATATGGTCCAGCAGAATTGTTAAAACTAAAAGACGTACCTAAGCCATCACCTAAGGACAATGAGGTTCTTATAAGAATTCGGGCCGCCACTGTTACCGCCGGTGATTGCGAGCTGCGTAGATTCGATATCCAACCTTGGATTTGGTTACCGGTTCGTTTGATTATGGGAATCTTCAGTCCTAGGAAACCCACCTTGGGACAAGAGTTCTCTGGTGAAGTAGAGGCTGTTGGTAAAAATGTAACGAAATTCCAGCCAGGAGATAAAGTGTTCGGACCTAGTGGAATGAGTATGGGAGCCTATGCTGAATATAAGTGCGTATCAAGCGGGTCTACTATCACTCATAACCCCGCAAATATGACCTTCGAAGAAGCTGCCACAGTACCTACAGGCGG
>JAJCYK010000652.1 GCA_029262935.1 Cytophagales bacterium
CCTGAAGTTCTAGTTTCAGGATCTGGAAACATACCAAATGGCAAACCCAAAGGAGTGGGAACATCATTGATGTAAAGGTTAAAAGGGCCGGAAATGACGTTTCTACCGGATCGTTTAAGTCGTTTGGACCGGATTTCGAAATGAGGATGAGCCAAATTACAGGTGGTGTACTTCGCATGATTCACGAAAAGTTCATCTTCTTCATTTTTGTATACTTCCTCGCCATGTAGAAACCCATCACTTTGCTCGGTTACCAGGCCACTGGTCAAAGCCCTACGTGTTTTGAAGTTGTATTGCATGCCATCCGTCTCATACCGGGTTCCTCCTTCTGTAAATATAGGCTTGCCTACTTCAGTACCGCTGGAGTCAATCCGACCCTTGGCTGAGAGCAATGTATTTTTTTGATCAAAGACAATGACTGCCCCTTCAATTTGAATATCACCATAATTTACCTTGGCATCACCAAACAAATAGATAACTTCGTTGGCCCTATCCATAAGAATGGAATCTTTGGCAAAGTATTTGACAGTAGTATCAATGTCACCACGAGGTCTTACCACAGTGGAATCACTAGGCAAACTATCTGCGGTGACGGATGTATTAATTTCAGGTAAGGGTGCGTTATCAATGGGACGTAGCGTGTCCGATGGGGCCTTAAAAGCTGGCAAAACAGGATCCTGACCGTATGCTGTAAAACCTGCAGTCCCGAAGACAAATAAAAGAGCAAGTTGCCAACTATAGCGATAGACTGCCTTAGTTTTAGTCACTGGACGTTTTAGTTTTACAAAAAAATTTTCAACTTTGTGTAAATTTATGGTTTTAGGGCATAACAAGCGAAGGATGCTTAGGAATATTACAGCAATATCATTTTTTTCAATTTTCTTCCTTCTGGCTTCATTTAATAGCACAGGGCCAAATGGTATCGTTAAAAACCAGGTTAAGAAAATCGTAATTGATGCTGGACATGGTGGCCATGACCCAGGAACACATGGCAAATTCTCACGCGAGAAAACAGTTGCTTTAAAGATCGCTTTGGAATTAGGTGATATCATCAAAGAACATTTACCTGAAGTTGAGATAATTTATACACGAAAATCCGACAAATTTATTGAGTTGGACGATCGAGCTAAAATAGCTAACAAAAATGATGCTGATATTTTCATTTCCATACATTGTAACGCATCGCCCGTAACAAGTTCTGTTTATGGCACGGAAACTTACGTTATGGGTACCCACAAGACGAAAAGTAATCTTGATGTAGCAAAACGAGAAAACTCAGTAATTTTATTGGAAGAGGATTACCAGGAACGATATGAAGGATTTGATCCCAAAAGCCCAGAGTCTCATATCTTATTTGAATTGTACCAAAACGCTCACGTTGCCAATAGTTTAAAATTGGCCGCGAATATAGAAAATCAATTCAAAAGCCGTGCTGGCCGCCGTAGTCGAGGTGTAAAACAAGCCGGCTTTTGGGTGCTTTGGCGTACTACCATGCCTAGTGTATTAGTAGAAACGGGCTATCTTACCAACCCCAATGAGGAAAAAGATCTCAATGATGAGGTAAAGCAAACTTACATTGCTTCTGCTATCTATAGAGCCATTAGGGATTACAAAGAAGAGGTGGAATCTTCGAATTAAGTTTATATATTTACACCCATAATTTTGCCCTCATTTCACTTAAGAAAACTGTGTAGGTTTGAAAATTTCTAAAGAGTTTCGAGTTGGACTTTTAGCGGTAATCTCCATTTCCATCTTGTATTTGGGATTCAATTTTTTGAAAGGAATCGACTTCCTCTCTCCTAACAGCACGTATTACGCGGTGTATGAAAACATTGATGGGTTGAATGTATCAAATCCTGTAATGATCAATGGCTTTCCTGTAGGGCGTGTTAGCGAGATTACAATTTTGCAAAAAGACAACAACAAATTGCTGGTGTCATTGGACATTGACGACGAGCAAAGAGTAGGAGCCCGAACTCATGCCGTGATTAAAAGTGACCTTTTAGGCTCCAAAGCTGTCCACTTGGATTCTATTTTGGTGGGCGCTCCTTTAAAAGACGGAGATACCCTTATCGCTATTCTAAACAAAGGTATTACGGAAGAGCTTTCAAATACGGCACTGCCCTTGGTAGACAGGCTAGCAGTAACACTGACCAATCTAAATACCATCCTGGCCAACCTGGCCAATAATGAGAATAACATCAACGATATCATTGGTAATTTTAAGACCACTTCACAAAACTTGGCCCAGGGAACTGCAGAATTGGACGGATTGACTAAACAACTGGACCAGCTATTAAGTCAGTTAAACCATCCAGATGACGGTTTGGGTGCATTGATGTCCAAAATGAACCAATTGGCAGACAGTGCCAGTCAATTGGAGTTGGAGGGGATGTTAAATGCCACCAAGCAAACGGTGGATCAACTGGGTGAAACCTTGCGCTTGATAAACGAGGGTGAAGGAAGCATGGGTTTGCTCATCAAGGATAAGGCCTTGTACACCAAAATGAACCAAACGATGGAAGATCTGGATAAGCTCTTTATCGACATGCAAGAAAACCCTGGAAGATACATTCATTTTTCTGTTTTTGGGAAAAAGGATAAAAAATCAAAAAAGGCCTTGGAA
>JAJCYK010000653.1 GCA_029262935.1 Cytophagales bacterium
ACAATGATAAATCAACCATAAAGCCAGGAACACTTCCCACGTGGGAAGATCAAAGCTACTATTTTGGGGTGCAGTTTCCTGAAAAAGCTTCTGTAATTACTAACCGCATGGGTATTTGGATCTTTTCTTCCTTAGTATTGGTAGTGGTGGTAGCTTTCTTTGGTTATGCTTTATTTTTAATCCTAAAGCAAAAACGACTCTCGGAAGTTCAAAGAGATTTTATTAACAACATGACCCATGAATTTAAAACCCCTATTAGTACGATAGCTGTGGCGGCTCAAGTGTTGAAAGACCCTCAAATTATAACACAACCACAACGTCTGCAGAATTATGCCCATATTATTGATACCGAAAATCAAAGACTTAAAAATCAGGTGGAGCGCGTATTGACAGTAGCCACGTTGGATCAGGAAACTATGAAAAAGGAGCCAGTGGATCTGCACAAGATCATCCAAACATCGTTGGGCAGCGTACAGGTAAACTTAAAAGAAAAACATGGGAACGTGAGTACCCAGCTTGCCGCCAAAAATGCCCAGGTAATGGGAGACTCATTACATCTTACTAATGTAGTATACAACTTGCTGGATAACGCTATAAAGTATTGTAAGAGTCAGCCCCAAGTTGAAATTTTAACCACGAATCACCAGGGATCTATAAAGCTTTGTATAAGAGACAACGGTATTGGTATTCCTCTGGATAAGCAACAAAAGATTTTCGACAAGTTTTATAGGGTCCCCACGGGAAATGTTCATGACGTGAAAGGTTTTGGTTTAGGCTTAAACTATGTCAAAACTGTAGTTTTAGCACATGGTGGTGATCTCAGCTTGCAAAGCACTCCTGGGGCGGGCAGTACCTTTAATTTAGTCCTTCATAATGAGTAGCCGGATATTATTGGTAGAAGACGACAGTAATTTGGGGTATGTAATTCAAGACAACCTCAACCTAGCCGGGTACCAAGTGACCATTTGCCAAGATGGAGAAGCTGCCTATCAGACCTTTACGAGGCATAAATTTGATCTTTGCATTTTTGATGTTATGCTACCCCGGCTTGATGGTTTTAGCTTAGCCTCTCGGATTAGAAAAAGAGACACACATACTCCTATACTTTTTCTCACTGCAAAATCCTTAGTGGAAGACAAACTCGAGGGCTTCAAAAGCGGGGCAGATGACTATATTGTGAAGCCATTTGATATGCAAGAGTTATTACTGCGCATGCAGGTGTTTCTTCGCCGTACCAATGGATTGAGCACCGCCCAACAATATCATATTGGCAAATATGACTTCAATCACGGCAATCTTACACTGGCCTGTGAGGGTTTTCTGAAAAAACTTACCCAGAAAGAAGCCGATATTCTAAAAATGCTTTGCGAGCATCAAGGGCGTTTGCTTAAACGTGAAATGATTCTAAATCAAGTATGGGGGGACGATGACTACTTCCTGGGCAGGAGCATGGATGTCTTTATTTCAAAATTGCGCAAATACTTAAAGAGAGACGAGAATATTGCCATTACCAATCATCATGGAGTGGGCTTTCAATTGACCTTAGTTGATAAACCTCAGTAATAGTTTAGTCCAAATTACCCTAATTCTACCCTTGAATTGACGTTATAATGAGGTGAGCTTTGAATGTCATTAAGATCATCCCATTGCGGTACGAAAATCCATCAAAAAGCCTTGGATTTATTTCAAAGTTACCCCGGAGACGCTATCGAATCCGCCCTGAGAGAAAGAGTAAGCAAATTCAGATACTCAAGAACTATTGAAGATTTACTACTGTAGCCTGTACTTCTTTGGCCAAGAATCCAGATGAGCTCGACAGGTCTTTCAGTCTTTGTTTCAGCAATTGGAAAAGGACTGTTCTTAACCAGTAATTTGCAAGTCTACCCCAGGGAGCATCATTTGAACGCTACTCTTGGGTATGGTTAGCTAATTGTGATCAACTTGCTGGTATTTCGCATTCAACCCTTGCTCCAATTTCAAAGCTTTCGGAAAAAGGATGTTGTTTTCAAGGTGCACATGTTGGTAAAAGTCCTCTTGAAAATTCTTTAACTTTTGGTAGTATACATTTAAGGTAACTCCACTGTTTTCTGGTGGAACATATTTTGTGGCCAACACTTTAATCATTTTGAAAATAGCCCCCAAATAAATATGGTCAGCATGAATTTCATCTATTGAGGTCTGGATTAATCGATCTGCAGCTTCTTGTGCTTTTATCCCTTTCTTTTTGGCGTATGAAATTTTCCGGATGTATGGAAAATAAACGCTCTCCTCTTCCCGCATATGCCTTTCCATTTCATTTGTAAGTTGCACCACCAACTCATGCATCTTTACTGTTTGAGGGTACCTACTACCAAACTGTCGCGACACCTTCAAAGCATACTCTTTGATTACTGGCAGGTTTACCCAGACAAAGTAATGATGGGTGTGAACAATGTAGTCGATAAGATAGTCCAATTGCCAGCTATCAAAATGATGGATCCTATGACCAGCCTGTTCCACTTCATTTAATTCCGAAGCGAGCGATTCGGTAGGCAATGCATTTTGCCTACAGGCCTCCGCTAAGGTTTTA
>JAJCYK010000654.1 GCA_029262935.1 Cytophagales bacterium
AATAACTGGCATAGATCAGCGTACCATGCAAGTAACTAAAAGCTTTACCATAGCGTCACCTACTATTGAACTTTACCAGGACGAAGGCCTCCATGAAAAATTCGGTGCCCTACAAATCGACCAACTTACTATAAAGGAATAACAGCCTTATTAAATGTTAAATATGAAGTCAATAAATCGATATAAATACTTTTTGTTCGCAGTTGTTTGGTTGGCAACAACCTTTACTTTATTTGCACAGGCACCTGTAGAGCTTCTTACCTATCCGGCACCTACCGATAGCTTTATTGACATTAAAATACAATCCCACCAAGGGCTACCCAGATATGGCCTGGGGTATTTTGCCCCTGGCAAACCCGCAGACTTTAATTTAAATGCTTTTAGTGAGTTGGTTAAGTTGAAATACTTAGCAGGACAATATGCTGATATGAACCGTGCTTCGCTTACCAAACACGCGCAATACTCACAAGACAAAAAAGTGATTAATTCTTACGATGCTCAAAATCACTTGCGATTACTTGCTCAGCACTTGTGTGCGGAACCTGTCTTAAGAACCTATTTTTGTGATAACGATGATCCTACCGCCTGTGTTTTTGTGGATCAGTACGGGCAACGTCGATTAAACGCCAAATGGGGGGGCTTCCGACCCAATGAGTTCAAACAAATGCGCAGTTATACTTCTTTTGTGAAGGAACACCTTGATGAAATGGTGGCCTGGAGCAGTACGTTTTTTAAGAACGACGAACAATTGGCCTACTTTGTCCAAAGATCAACCGTATCAGGGAGGTATGATTTTCAGAAAAAGGGATTCTGGATAGGTGCTGCGCTTGGTGGGGGAGGCTCGTCTTTCTTGGACAATACCCGGTTGGTATTGTCTGGCCCCGATCAACAGCATCTGAGGCAGGGGCAAATTTTCATGCCTTTGGCTCAAGACAAAGCTAAAGAGCTTAGTCAACAACAAAAGGCCCACTTTATGTATTTGGTTTTCAAGGTTAAGATAAAAGCAAAGATGCTGGAAAACACTACCGATCAATTTACTTCGGAGTTGGTAGGTCCTGTAATTCAGGTCTATCTGGATGCCCAATTAACTGATATGCTAACCGAAATATCTATGTCGGAATTAATTTCAAAACCCTAATCCAAAGGCTATGCAAATGACAGTGTTCATGAAAATTGTGCTAGTAGTATTTTTAATGGCTACCTGTAGTGTGACCTTTGGGGGAACTACCCAAAATAAACTTTTTAATAAACTGAGAAAAAAGGCTGAGGAAAAAGTAGACCAGGTCTTAGGTTCAGATAAGCAAAAGAAGAACCAAACAAAACCAGTGACTGTGCCTGCCAAAGAAAGTACGCCAAGTTCTGAGCCGTCTACTACACAACCGACATCAAAACAAAATAAGACTACCCAGTCCGGTATAAAGCAAGCCCCTATGGATTTTAGTGATGTGATCACTTATAAAAGCCCGCTAGCAACCCTCAAGGATATTCACATTCAAGCCCATCAGGGTTTGCCTAGAATCGGTCACCATAATCTGTATTATTATAGAAGCCCACAAGGAGGACAGCGGGTACAGCGGGATAAACACGACCTGCTTAGACAGGGGACTACAACCTACGAGCAATTGCTGAACATGAAGTACTCAAAACAATTCTATGATGATATGGACCTGAACGCCTTGACGGTACTTAATCATGAGAACAAGGACAACTTGAAGGACATCCATTCTTATGTAGCTCAAAAACGGTTGTTGGCCATGGCGCAGAATTTAAGTACTCCGGAAACCATGGAAAAGTATTTTTGCGACCCAGTAAAAACCAGATGTATGAGTAGAAGTCTTTGGAGTGGTACTGATGAATTTGATGCGGAGGAGAACTACCAGGGGTTTATAAAGGAAAACCTACAAGCCTTGCGTGCCTGGAGTGAAACGCTTTTTAAAAAGGATCAACAGACGATGTATTATGTGGTGCCTTTTAAACTTCCTTCATACGACTTTGATGGTGGTGGTTATTGGTTAAAAGTTCCGCCCATAAAACCTCAAATTACGTTTAAATACGGAAATACTGAGGCCTTTTTTAACGAATTCCTGCCTGTTACAGATTACGGGAATGCTCATATGAACCGGACCATAGATCCCCATGCATATTATCCATTTACCTTGTTTAAATTAGATGCTGAAAAAGCAGAGGCCCTTACTGTAAGAAAGCCAGAGTCCATGTACATGGTGCTTAAAATAGTGGTGGTATTTAAAGAAATTACTACTCAAAATGGAGCGTTTCCCACTACTCATTTCACCTATCACCTGGCCAGCCCGGATATAGCAATATATGAGGATGTGGGTCTATCTAAAAGGGTAGGAGAAATTTCTCTGATTACCCCCAGTTATAAAAACAATTAGCCCTTACCTGTTATATTCAGGCAGCCTATTGTCTTAACATATTTCCCTCATTTCCAGGGCCACTACTTACAGTAACGGTAACCAATGGCGAGGTTTTGCAATCAACTTGTGAATCCATAAACCTCGTAACCATGAAGATTTTATTTAGCGCACTTAAGTTTGCCGTGGTATTAATAGTATTGTCATGTACCACTTTATCTGCTCAGGAA
>JAJCYK010000655.1 GCA_029262935.1 Cytophagales bacterium
AATCAGCCGGGGGATGGTTGAAATGATTTACCTGGGTCAAGCCTTAGGGGGCAATGTTAAAGCCTTTTTGGGGTTGGCCGGTATAGGTGATCTGGTAGCAACCTGTACCAGTAAACTGAGTCGAAATTACACCTTGGGCTTTCGCATGGCTCAGGGAGAGTCCTTGGCGGAAATATTAAATTCCATGGAGGAAGTAGCTGAAGGGGTGAATACCATAAAAATAACCACCCGATTAGCGGAAAACTACCGGGTTAGGGCGCCCATCACGACGATGATGCATCAGGTACTCTTCGAAGAGTTACCACTTCCGGACGCGCTACAGTACTTGATGAAGTACCCCTTTATTCAAGATATTGATTTTTTATAATCACCTGAGAGTATCCAAAGCCTGCAGTCTTTGTAAAAGCGGTGGGTGCGAATAATGGAAGAACACAAACCACTTGTGCGGCCAAAGGTTGGACAAGTTGTTTAGGGATAACTTTTTCAAAGCATCTTTTAAGGCAGTACCATTGGAAGTTTTGGCCGCATAAGCATCTGCTTCAAATTCGTTCTTCCGGCTCAATAAATTAAAACTAACTCCAATGGCTGTGCTGATGGGCGCATACAACAAGCCAAAAGCCAACAAGTTTAAATGCACACTTAACCCCTCACCGCCCAAAGCTTGAGTAAGGTTTTCGTTATGGATCATTAGTGATAAGAGGAACAACATTAAAGCAGATTGCAATATAGATAGCAGGTAGCTTTGCAGGATGTGTTTCTTCTTATAGTGACCTACTTCATGGGCCAATATAGCCACCAATTCCTCTATCGTGTGGTTTTCAATTAAGGTATCATACAATACTATTTTCTTTTTCTTGCCCAGGCCCGAAAAGAAAGCATTGGATTTTTGTGATCGCTTGGATCCGTCTATCACCAAAATATGATCCAACGGAAAATTAACGCTAGCACTATATTGTTGAATGGCTGTTTTCAAATCGCCATCCTCCAACGGACTGAGTGTATTAAATAGCGGCAGGATCCAACTGGTATAAAACATGTTGATCAACAACGAAAATAACGCCATGAATGCTAGAAAATAGATCCAAAACCCAGAACCCAATTGTTGGATCAAATACAAAAGCAAGGCGAGTATGGGTCCCCCCACCAGAACCCCCAAAACATACCCTTTAAATTTATCCATTAGGAATATTTTAGGTGTGGTCTTATTAAAACCAAAACGTTCTTCTAAAACAAACGTGTGATACCATTGTAAAGGAGTAGCAAGTAGGTCCGCTACGAAATACAAAATCCCGAAGTAGGCTACTGCCAGTAGCACGTCGTTGTCAAAGTAGGGAGCTAGCATTTGATTTAGCTTGCCAAACCCCCCTGATACCAGCAGGACCACCATAACGGTCACGCTTAATCCGGAACTAAGAAATCCGAACTGTGTTTTAGCTTTTTGATAGGCCAAAGTCTTTTGGTAAGTATCCACTTCTACAATATCTTGAAGTTGTTCCGGTACTTGCGGCTTTTGATGGGCCAGGTTGAGGTAATCCAGTAACTGGTCCCACAAATAATTGACCACCAAGATGACCAAGATGATTATAAGTATTACTGATGCATTCATAGATTTAGCACTAGGGGTGCAAATGTACGAATATATTTGATTTTAGAACTTGGGACAGGGAATCTGTCGCACACTTTTAGGAGGTCGTCGAGGATCGGGCGGAAATCGGTAGCTAATGGAAATCTCGTGTGCTCCACCACTAGCGATATCCAAATCAGATATGGTATAGTCAAAACTATAGCCGATGTTAAGATTATCAGCGGTTAAGCCTACCAACAAGATAATGGATTCACGATCTTGGATTCCTTCAAAATTTTGGCCGGGCACCCCTCTAAACCAGGCCCCAAAGACTATTGGCTCCAGAGTTAGATAGGTACCGATTTCCAACTGATCGAACTCTCCTTGCCTTTTGTATTGAAAGTTTGGAGTAATACTACGTTCCTTGCCATCCCGGTTGAATCCTTTGTGCCCGGGTCCAGCTGGTAGAGGCAAACGATAACCGGAGTGGATACTGTATTTAATGGGCAACTCACTGTTCCCATCCAACAAAGACTGATTCGGAGTATTGAGGTGATGGGTGGCAATACCCAACCAAAAGTTTTTCGAGAACAACAGTCCACCAAAGCTAAAATCTACAAACCCCACATTCTCACCAGTGTTAAACGTCTCCGCGGTGCTGGGGCTGATGAATCCAGTCTCATCAAATTGATCTCCAAATGTGAGGCGATCGAAATTAATATCCCTAAGGACATAGGCCACTTGGAACCCCGGCCTAAAGGTAATCCGATCTGTAAGTCTTAATTCGTAAGCATATTGTAAACCAACGCTGGTCGACGTCAAATTGGCTAAGCCCTCCTTATCTGCGGTAACCAATAAACCCAACCCACTGTTGTAGTCTTCTAAATAATAATCCGCGTAGAAACTGTAGGTAGTAAATTGGGCATCCAATGAAGGCCATTGGCTCCGAAAATTGGCTCCAGCTCGAATATAAGGAGTGGTCCCGGCGAAACCAGGATTGAGGTAGAGAGGTGCCGCATAAAACTGGCTAAACTGCGGGTCTTGAGCTTGCGTGCGACTCGGAATCATACCCACTAAAACCAAAACCAATAAACCAACCAGATATCTCATACGCTTTTAATAATGCCCACCCTGTTGCTGTAATACCCTGGACGTAATTTTCTCGCAAAACGCTAATATTAGTAATATATTTGCAACAACCCCAACCTTAAACGCTAGTTTGCTCGTCTTATGTATTAAAAATCCTGAAATTTGATCAAATATTTTACGATATTACAAGTTTATTTAGAGAATGGTTCAATAATAACGGTCCGGGTTTAGAACTTAATTCTTCTCAATTACATTAATAAAATATGTTGAAGCAGCTGGCTAAAATTACTCCTATATTTCTGCTCTCTGTGCTCTCAATTTCCCTGGAAGCGCAGAATTTTTCGAGGCATAACTGGTTTTTTGGCAACTCTTCGGACGCCATAATTTTTAATAAATCCGATAATGAGCCCATGCGAGTAACGCTGCAAGGTACTCCCTTCGGAAATGGTGGCAGCGCGGTGGCAACGAATCCTCTATCGGGAGAAGTGCTGTTCTACTCAGATGGTCTGTCAGTATACGATGCGTCTCACAATATTATGTTGAATGGTACCGGCCTCACCGGACTTTCTACTTCTAATCAACCGGTGGGTATTTGTCCATCCCCCACCAATCCAGATCAATTTTATGTTTTTGCCAATACCGCCACTTTAGGCAGCCCAGGTAACTTAACTTATACCATTGTAGACATGTCCTTAGCTGGAAATGCAGGCTTGTTTGCTCCTTCCTTAGGTAGTGTATTGAATCTTAGCAAGAATGTAGCCACTGGCGTAGGCAATACCTCGGAGGCCATGATCATAGTCCCCAATCCTAATTTGACTTCCTGCTGGGTAGTGACTCAGGAGCAAGGCACAGCAACATATCACGTGTTTGAAGTCTCCGCTGGAAATTTTGGAAACGTGCAAACCTATAACCTAGGAGTGCAAGGGGCACAACCCATCAATGCCGCGAACTTTGCATACACGCCCATGGATGGGGGTAAAATTGCTGTCTCTCCGCTTACCAACAACCGAAACGTACAAATTATTGACTTCGATCCGTCCAGCGGCATTTTAAGTTTTCGAGAAGAAATTCCAAATACTGGGAATAGTGATAATGGCGACTATGCCATTTATGATACTGAATGGTCAAGTAATGGTATTAATTTGTATATCAGCCGTTTTGGAGATAACAATACCCCAAATGGAGAAGTACTACAATTTGACCCCACGGCTCCTAACATTCAGAGGGTCAACCTACCTGCTTTGAATCGTAGCCTGGGCTTACGCTTAGGACCTGACGATAGAATATACCACCTATACGAAGCAAACAACGGGCAGTTTTTAGTAGGACGAATCGACCAACCAAACCAGGTTATTGACAGTGTGGGCTATGATCCATTGCCCCCGGATTTAGATAATTTCAATTTCAATGGCCGACAATTCCCTGAATTTGCCTTTGCTCGAGAAACCTCGGACAACGCCGCATTCATGGTAGACGGGCTTTGTACCAACAACCCTACCCGCTTCTATCCTAATGTGGATCCTACTGCGGAACGCTTTTCCTGGAACCTGGGTGGTAATTCATCGGATTTACTAGCGCCTATTGTGACGTTCACCAATAGTGGCGCTATCAACATCACCATGAGTTATTTCATAAATGGAGTTGAATTTACCTATGACTCAGTAATAAACATCAATCAAACCAACATGATGGTACAGTTACAAGATACCATTATATGCCCCGGTGAAACTGTAACGTTGGATGGAACTGATATGAGCATGGAGGCCACCAGCTACTTTTGGCAGGATAAGTCCACCAACCCCATGCTCAGTACCGATACCGCCGGAGTATATTGGGTTGTAGCCACTGATAACCAAGGATGTACTTCCTATTCCAGTGCAGAAGTAACGGTGTGCGGGGAAGAAAACATGCGTTCTGCGATTTGGTATTTCGGACAAAATGCCGGGATCAACTTCAACGATCCTCAAAGAGCCATCTCTGGCCCCATGAGTACTCCTGAGGGTACTGCTACTATTTCCGACCGCAATGGAAATGTGCTCTTTTATACAGACGGAGAGTCCGTATGGAACCGGGAAAATAATGTAATGCCCAATGGAACAGATATTGGAGGGAACCAGGAATCCACGCAAAGTTCGTTAATCGTGCCTTTCCCCAATGACGAAACGTTATTCTACGTATTTACTACGGAAGAAATCTTTGACAATTCTGGTAATGATAGTTACAAAATGGGCTATGCCATTGTAGATATTAAGCAGGATATGGGTTTGGGAGATGTCACCATAAAAAACAAACCCCTTTTCGAACGCAGTACAGAACGTGTAGCCTCGTTTATTGGTGGGGACAGTACCTGGGTAGTCGGACATGAGTTAGGCACCAATACCTTTAGATCTTATCCAGTAGGCACGGGGGGCATAGGAAATCCCGTATTGTCTTCGATTGGAGCCGTTCATTCCAGCAGCAATCAGGCCGATGGTGAAGGGTATATGGTTTTCAATGGTGCAGGTACCCAATTGGCGGTGGCCATTGAAGGACAAAACGCTGTAGAGATCTTTAATTTCGCAGATAGTACCGGTACCCTAGATAGTTTAATTCATGTTGATCTAAACGAAGCTCCTTATGGATTGGCCTTTAGTGCCAACCACCTATTCGTTACTACCATGAACCCCTCCAAATTATACCGCATCAAATTAGACACCACTCTGGCCGCTATTGAAAACACACCTCCCTTAGAGGTATTCAACAGTAGCGTCCCTTTAGGAGCCATACAGCAAAGCCCCAATGGACAATTATTTGTGGCACGCCAAGGAGAAGCATCCTTAGGGACCATTGTAGGAGCAGATGCTCCCGATGATCAAGTGGGTTTCACGGAAAACGGGTTCGCCTTGGCAGGTGGCACCACAAGTGAATTAGGACTGCCTAATTTTGTACAAAATCTAGCGACCCCAACTAGCGGGGCCAGCATGGCGGTATCCGGTTTCTGTCTAGAAGAACCGACCGTTTTTGAAGGCACGGGGCCGTGCCAGTCCTTAGATAATTATGAATGGAGTGTGATGCCCCAGGGTGTG
Organism: Cytophagales bacterium; assembly: GCA_029262935.1. Lineage (GTDB taxonomy): Bacteria > Bacteroidota > Bacteroidia > Cytophagales > Cyclobacteriaceae > JAJCYK01. The sequence goes on from JAJCYK010000655.1 coordinate 5,719, forward strand.
GACAGTGTGGTCTTTCAATCCTTCGATCAGAACACTGAATTTATGTTTACCAACCCTGGTCTTTACGACGTAGAGCTTAGAGTACACAACTGTAACTTCTCGTTCGATACCACCATGACCCAGTTGATCGAGATCTCTGGTCAACCGATTTTGGATAGCATTCCGGGGTTCGTACCCTTATGCAATGGATCAGCAACGGTGACAGCAGCTTCTGTGGACACCGTAGGATTGTCCTTTTTATGGTCTACTGGCGACACTACCAATACCGTTACGATTACTCAAGCAGGGGCATATTCCGTTACCGTTACGAATCCCGCAGGTTGTAGCAACAGTACCAATTTCCTAGCCAACCCCGTGAATCCAGTAGTTGATTTAGGGTTTGATCGTATTTATTGCTTAAACGATCCCGCTGATAGCCTCAATGCTGGTAATCCCAATTCCAGCATTCAATGGGTGGTTACCCGCGATGGTACCACAATTAGCACCAACACCGACACTACCCGTGTTTATGATGTCGTTACGGATGTGCCCGGCGATTATCTTTACATTGTTAATGTTACTGACAAAATTACCGCCTGTACAACCGCAGATTCAGTCAATATTAGCGTGCTGCCACCGCCTTCATTAAGTGCCACCGCTAATGATTCCCCGGGCTGTGGTCAACCTGATGGTAGCATAGATGTAGATATACTCTCCACAGGAAGCTTCACGGTAGCTGTAAGCGATGGTACTACCACAGTATCCGATACTAGCAGTGGACCAGGAATGGTAAGTATTCCCAACTTAAGCGCCGGTATTTATACCGTTACTTTAACGGATAATGTAAGTCAATGTACGGAAACCATAGATGGTCTGACGATTCAGGATATAGCTGCCATGTTCCTTCAGGGCCAACAAATAATACCTACAAGCTGTGACTTTGATGATGGCATCATACGGGTATTCTTTTCAGATGTAACGGCCTTTCCTATTAATTACATCCTACGTGATCAGGCCGACAACAGCGTAGTACAAATGAATACAGTTAATACTTTTAGTAATTTCTCTGGCGGTGTTGGTTTTGAAATAAGCGGCCTAGTCCCTGGAGTGTATTCTATTGAAGTCCTTTCCAATGGAAATGGATGTACTCAGTCCTTGAGTAACCTTGAGGTAGACACCAATGCGGAAAATATTGATTTGCAAGTTGCTGAATTTGTGGATGGCTGTGGCAACATTGCCAACATATTAATCCAAACCAGCGGTGACTTTAGCGTAACAGGCCCAGGAAACGTCACCCCCGGCGGTGTCAGTGCCACGGTTGACGCCAGCGGAATGTACACGGTAACTGCTACGGATCCTACGGGATTGCTTTGTGACTCAATACGTACAGTGGAAGTGAACCTAGCTGAAAACATCCTATTGCAAATAGATACTACCGCTCAAGATTGCAGTGGTTCTCGATTCCTGACGGCGACGATTACCAACCTTGACCCCACCCTAACTTATACCTATCAATGGTACCAAGGAACCATTAGTGGGGGTACCAGAATATCAGGTGCTCTTACCAATCAATTGAGTGTATCTGAGCCAGGAACTTATAGTGTACAAGTAGGTACCAACCAAAACGCCTGCGTCTCTGAAGCCACTATTGCAGATGTTCCGGTACGTCAACCCGTTGTAGTGACCTTAGAAGCTGTGGCGGATTGTGAAAATTCAGCAGCAATTTCAATTACGGCGGTAGTTAATCAGAGCAATGTAGAACTGATATGGTTTGATCCTGCTGGTATCGAAATACCCGATACCAGAAATGCTCCTGGAATTAGTGTAAATGAGCGAGGCAACTTTTCTGTATTGGCCACAAGTTTAATAGGTGGTGTAAGCTGTACGGCGTTGGAGTCTATTAACTTATTCGACATTTGTCCCCCACAAATATTTGCACACAATGCCATCAGACCTGACAGTGACTTTCCCGAAAATCGTAACTTTTACATTCACAATCCCAATGATATATCGGATGACTTTCAAGTGTTTATATTCGATCGTTGGGGAGAGCTTATATACCAGAGTACCAGTAAGACCTTTGTCTGGGATGGCACTTTCAAAGGTACCGATGTACCTGTAGGAACTTACCCTTACCTCATTCGGTTTGCATTCCTGGATGACAATGTTTTCTTCGAGAAGCGTGGTGGTGTAGTGGTAGTTAGATAGCTGTACGATCAGGCATTCGGGCAATACATTCAATTTCCACTAAAGCATCCATAGGTAATCTGGACACCTCCACAGTTGAACGTGCAGGCATATGGTCACCAAACATTTGCTCGTAGGTTTTGTTCATGCGGTCAAAGTCCGCCATATTCTGTAAAAAGACTGTCGTTTTCACCACATGGGACAAGTCTAATTGAGCGCTCTTTAGCACGATCTCTAAATTGGTTAATGCTCTACGGGTTTGAGGTACGATATCATTTCCTACAAGCTCCATAGTCTCCGGATCGATGGGTGTTTGTCCTGAGCAAAACAGCAAATCGTCACAAATCATGGCTTGACTATAGGGGCCAATAGCCTTGGGTGCGTTATGTGTGTTTAATCCTTGAATCATAATTGTGCATTTTCCTTTAATGGGTTAACTTTAATGATAAATTAACAGAAAAATAAGCGTTATGAGGAAAACTGTATTTTTTGCGCTAATACTAGCCACAGCTATGAGTACCGGGTTTGAATGGAATGAAACCTTGGCTACCAGTTTAAAGATCACCGTGCGGAACGATTTGGGAAATATCGAAGCCGGAGTTTTAGTAACACTCTACAAAAACAAAGAGGACTTCCAGAAAGAAGAGCACTTCGTTTTGAAATCACACACAAATGAAAAAGGTGTGGCTACTTTCAAAGGAGTCGATGCCGTAGCGTACTATGTGTCTGCTGTAAAAGGCGATATGGACAATTATGGGGCCGGTGTCCAAACCAATCCGCTGGATGCGAACAAAGTAAATAAAGTGACGATAATTATAGAATAAAAAAAACCCTGTAGTACTTCTACTACAGGGTTCGTAACATTAAACACTAAACTTAAAAACCACTAATTATTAATCAACCAAACTAATTTCTAATAATTAACTAACTACTTACAATACAAATGTAATCGCTACCCTCCGGAACAAAAATCTAAGTTCTGGCCAAATCCAATACATGTAATTTTTATTGAAAAAATTGCAATTACTGATTTTCCATTAAATTTGCCCCCTGTAAATACCTCATATGGCCGAAATTGGCGTAGATATAGATAAAGCTCGTAAGCTGTTGGATCAAGGGCAGCTAGTTGCCATTCCTACTGAAACTGTTTATGGGCTAGCCGGTAACGCTTTAAATCCTGATACGGTATCTCAAATATTTGCTGTTAAAAAAAGACCCTTTTTTGATCCTTTAATTGTGCATGTTTCCGATCTTAATCAGTTAGAGGAACTGGTCGAGCACATTCCCGAATCGGCCAGACAACTGGCAGAAAAATTCTGGCCTGGACCGTTAACCCTGGTGTTGCCTAAAAGATCAAAAGTGCCAGATCTGGTCACAGGAGGATTAAATACCGTAGCCGTACGACTGCCTGGTCATCCCATGACTAGAAAGTTGTTACAAACATTGTCGTTTCCTTTAGCAGCACCTAGTGCTAATCCATTTGGTTACATCAGCCCCACCACAGTACAGCATGTTCAAGACCAACTGGGAGATGAAATTCCTTATATTCTGGATGGTGGCGACTGTCAGGTGGGTATTGAGTCGACCATTGTAGCCTTCGAACAAAACCAACCAATTATATACCGTCAGGGTGGTATCCCCCGGGAGCAGATCTCTTCACTAATAGGTGCAGTGAAAGTCATAGAACAAAAAGAGACGCCTAGGGCCCCAGGAATGCTACGCTCACATTACGCACCTGGGAAACCCTTGTACTTGGGTAACATCCCAGAACTTTTACAACGATTTAAGGATCAACCTATAGGGTTGCTTACGTTACATAAACACTATTCAGAAGTACCCGATGATTTTCAAATACAACTTTCCGCAAGTGGGAATCTTAACGAAGCTGCCAAAAACCTTTTTGCGGCATTGAGAAAATTGGATGGCATGTCAATAAACTTTATTTTAGCTGAGCCAGTTCCTACAAATGGGCTAGGCCCAGCCATAAACGACCGATTGCGTCGAGCCGCTACCTAATCTTTACTTAGAACTATGAACTATATCGACAGTTATAATTTTTCAAATAAACGCGCTTTAATCAGAGTGGATTTTAATGTGCCATTAAACCAGCAGTTTGAAATCACTGATGATACCCGGATTCGGGCGGCTTTGCCTACCATAAAAAAAATTCTAGTAGATGGTGGATCTGTAATATTAATGTCGCACTTGGGTCGTCCCAAAACCGGTCCAGAAGATAAGTTCTCTTTAAGGCATTTACGCGGGCACCTCAGTCAAGCCATTGGTGTAGATGTTAAATTTGCTGACGATTGCATTGGCGCCTCTGCAAAATCCTTATCTGCCGCACTACAACCGGGAGAAGTACTGTTACTAGAAAATCTCAGATTTTATCCCGAGGAAACCAAAGGAGATACCCATTTCGCCTCTGAGTTGGCTCAACTTGGTGATGTGTATGTAAACGACGCCTTTGGTACGGCACACCGGGCGCATGCCTCAACTGCAGTGATCGCTCAATTCTTTCAGGATAAGGTAGCAGGATATGTGATTCAAGCAGAGCTGGATAATGCAAAAAAAGTATTGGAGCTTTCAGAAAGACCCTTTACTGCTATAATGGGAGGGGCTAAAATTTCGGACAAAATTCAAGTAATTGAAAACCTTTTAGCACGTGTGGACAACCTAATTATTGGAGGGGGAATGTCTTATACCTTCTTCAAAGCCATGGGAGGGCAAATAGGCAATTCACTGGTGGAAGAGGACAAATTGGATCTCGCAAGGGCCTTGATCAAAAAAGCTAAAGAACTGAATGTTAACTTACTGCTGCCCAAAGATTCTAAAATAGCTAATGATTTTAATAACGACGCCGAGCAGAAAATTGCCGACAACTATGCCATTCCTGACGGATGGATGGGGCTGGATATCGGACCGGAAGCGATACATGTTTTTAGTGAAACGATTGCTGCCAGCCGCACCGTATTATGGAATGGACCTATGGGGGTATTCGAGATGTCCAACTTTGCAGAAGGGACTATTAAGATTGCCCAAGCGGTGGTCAGTTCCACACAAAAAGGAGGATACTCCTTAATAGGTGGAGGTGATTCCGCCGCGGCCATAAACTCACTGGGTTTCGGGGATCAGGTGAGTTATGTGTCTACCGGAGGTGGTGCGCTTTTAGAATATATGGAGGGTAAAACATTACCTGGCATTGCAGCTTTGGACTAAGTCAAGCCCTGCCCGAAGGCAGTACCAGGCGG
>JAJCYK010000656.1 GCA_029262935.1 Cytophagales bacterium
TGGAGCGTTAGCAACTAATATGCCCAATTCATTGGCGATCGGTACCATGATGTTGTCGTACCCGGCTCCATATTGAGATAAGATCTTTAGTTGTGGGCATGCTTCTAAAAAAGTGCGATTAATGCGATCCACACCTGTGCATAACAACGCTTGACAACCTTGTGTTTGCTGAATAAGTACCTCTTCAGTCATTGGATCTTCGTGTTTCCATATAACGACTTCCAAGCCGGCTTGAGTAAGTAGGTCTATACCTGTTTGAGGTATATCCAGGGTGATTAACACTTTCATATCATTTTCAAAATATCTCCTTAAACTACTTAAATTACAGAGGTCTACCAATGCTATCAGCCAACTGATAGTGGTTTAATAATTCCTTCATTTTTTTGTCAAAAGCCCTCTGATAGTATGCCGGCATTCTTGATGATTGTTGAAAAAAACGCTCATACTTTTCTGTCAAATGAGGGTAATGCTTGGCGATGGCTTGTAACATTAATGTTTTACTATCACCTTTGCTTTGGCCAAATAGGCTTAAAGTTGCCGGTAATACGTAGCTAACTCGCATGCTTTTGAAGGTCCGAAACATATGGTCTAGCTGCTTAGTAGTATCGGAAATAAAGGGTAATAAGGGCATCAAGCTTATGCCGGTGGTCAATCCTGTTTGCTGCATTTGAGCCACGGCCTTTAAACGTATTGAGGGTGGTGGTGCTCCTGGTTCGAAAATCTTTCCCACTGCGTCGTCTAAAGTGGAAAAACTAAAAGATATTAAAGTACCTCCCGCTAATCGATCTTTTAAATCGTCCGGCAAATTAGCTTTTTGATTGATTTCCTGCAACAACGGTATATCGCGGACTACCAAGTCGGATTTCGTAATAATGTGCACGGGAAATTGATAATGTAAAATAACCTCCAAGAGCTGTTTGGTGAGTTGAAGCTCCTTTTCAATTTTCAAATATGGATCGGTTGCTGATGAAACTACAATGAATCCAAATTGGCCCTTTTTAGCTCTTAAGGCTAACTGCTTATCTAACAAGGCTACTGCATTGGATTTTACTGCGAGCGCCTTTTCCATTTCCGGCCCATATTTGCTTCCTCTGATGTAGCAATAGAGGCAATTGAAGGCGCATGCCCGGTAAGGGTTTATAGTATACTCATCCAAAAACCAAGGGTCACGACGTTTGGTTTTGTTTAATATGCTTTTTGCCTCAATGTGTTTGATCATAGTGACGTCGCCCCAAGCCAATGCGGACTTTGGTTCGAAACCATTGCCCTACGAGCTGTTTGTTTTCAATAGTTTGTTGATGACCCAATACCATCTCTGGGTGGTAGCGGGCGCTGGTCTTAGCAGCCCAACCAATTCCAGTTTTTATGTGATGATCTTTTGCTTGGGCCAGAGTAATTAGAAACTGAAATACTTTGGTGGCGTAATCGGCCGGTAAGCCCTTTTTTATGGCATAATGACTGCCAGCACCCAAAGAACGTACCACCCATTTACTAGGGTGTTGCCCGTATTGAGATAATAGTGTTAAAGTGATGTCAGGGTTTGCCAAAAGGTTATAGCCAACGACTCGTTCCCCTATGATGTCTGAAACGTACCATTGCGCTCCCTGGGCAATATATTCGGCAGCTTTACCAATGGACTCTCCAGGATCGTTTTCAGATCGATTTTGCAGCAATATCCCAATTAAAACATTGCCACCTATAGATTGAAGATCAGCAAGGTGTTGGCAAAAATCCAACTGATGATGGTGCTCTAACGTTCGATACAATCGATGGGCGGCCTTTTCCAAGAGTGGAAACTTAATCTTAGTTTGTAATAGACCCTTATTTACTTCAACAATGAGCTGGTTTAAACCATGAGATTGGTAAGCTTCTAAACAGGGGTTTAAAACTGCATCGAGATCGGCTGTACGGGTGATTGTCGTTGATTCCATCCATTTAAATATCATCAATATTTTTCAGAGTGAAAAAAGGGTTCAAAAAGATGCAACAAAGCAGGTTTTTATTTGCTTTTTTATTATGTTTCTGTGGAACAATCAGCTAAAAAATGAAATTCAACAAATTTGTACGCAAACACTTGGGCGGTTTAAGGCTCTTGAATGTAAGCTTAGAAGGCTATGGGCCAGGGCATATTTTGGATCGTAAAAAGCTTAGAAAACTGGGAGTGGTGAAAGAGATACTAACTGGCACTCAATATAAATGGACCATTAATAGGTCGGATGCCAGTATTACTTATGGAACCATTACGGGTTCAAAAAGTCTGAAAGGAGGAGCTAGTTTATTGGGAATTATAGGCTTATCAGGTTCTTATGCAAATGATTATTCTGCAGATTTTGAAATTAACGGGATCCAAGGTTCGGAGTTCAAATTTCAATCACAACTGACTTTACAACCCGACCTTAATCAGTTGCGTTCTAAAAAACCTGCTTTATGGAAATTGATCACTGATCAGCTAGTTGTCACAGAAGCCTTTTATGCCACTCAATTTACCGCTAGGTTCAAAAAAGGGTCATCTATTATCGGGAAAGCGGATCTGGAGTCAAAGCTAAAGCTCAATGCAGAGGCTGAATTGACCTGGGAAAACGAAGAGGTGCTGCAGATTACCAACAATCAAAATGTACCCTTTGGGGTAAGAGGATTTTATGTTTGACATCTCTTGATGCCAAAAAGGCGTGGATAAGTTAGTGCAATTGTATCTTTTTAGTTTTGGGTCTTATCTGTACTTCACTACTGCGACTTTTCTTTAAAGTAACAAAAGCAATTAATATTAATATGCCATAAAAGATCACTCCCAATCCAAGAGTTATCAACCCGGGGACTATATCAAAAATCATAGCCCGATCCACTACTTGGCTGAAACTGGTTAGGGGTGATGGGTGTATGGTAATTTTAGCTGCCCAGCAAGTGGCCAGTACTAAGAATATCCAGCTGTAATTTCTTCGTAATCGTCTCCCAAAGGCCTCTAGCAAAGTGATTTTGAAACTGGAGTTTCTTAATTCCATACTAATAAGTTCTCTCCAGTTGGGGTGTAATGGTTTTTGATCAGGTGAAATTATTGTAGCAAAAAAGTTCTCATTCAACAGGGCTACGCGCCAGCGCCACAGGTCAAAATATTTGTACCGCCTCGATTCAATAATTAAAAAGAACAGCACAAATACAGTAGCCAGTATAATTACAAAATGAGGGATCTTGGGATTACCAAAAGCTACAGTTAGGAAAGCGGCAGTGGTAACAATAGCCCAGTTGGTAGTAACATCCAAACGACTTCGCCAGGTGTTGGATCGGGCCATTTCTGCTCGATAATAATGACACAAGGCGGTTACATCAGAGGAACTAAAGGGAGTTGCTTCATTCTCCATAGTAATAACAAGATAAGAATATTCCAGAAGTAGACGGCCATTTTAACAAATTATGCCTACACCTTTAATTCCAGTCCACTACTTTATTTCTATTTAG
>JAJCYK010000657.1 GCA_029262935.1 Cytophagales bacterium
ATAGGTTGTATTCGGGCTTCCGGGACTTTAAGTGGATTTGCCCCGAACTGATCTCTAATGTGATCTGTAATTTGGTTTTTACATATTCTTCCCATAGCTGTATATAAGTTAATAATTAATTGACAATTGTTTATGACATATTCATTTTGCTCAAAAAGTTATCAGCCACTTTTTGGTAACCAATGTTGTTGGGATGAATCTCATCCATCCATTCATCCTTCTGAACAGTTCCTCGGTTGTTTACGTATCGCACATGAGAAAATTTTACTGTAAATTCTTCCAGGATGCTGTTGAAAGTGTCCACCAAATGTGATATGATTTTTTTCCGATCTTTTGCATCGACTATACCCGCTTCGATCATGTACTTATTTGCCCAACCGTTTTTAACAGTTTTGGCATCTGGGCTGCTTCGTATGTAGTCATAGCCATGCACAAATATTATAGTGCTTGGGTTGCGATCCTTTATCTCTTGGAAAAATAAGGTGTAACCTTCTTTTAAAAACTTCATTTTGGATTGGAACATAGCTGAATCGATAAAATCGGTAGCACGTTGCCCATTAGTAATACCTGATAGGAGAATATCCTTAATTGCAGAGCCCAGTATGTCGTTGCCTCCACCACTAATAAGGACAAAATCTGGCTGCTCTCTCGTTACAGCCTCTAAGAGCTCATTGTTAGCGAGATAATCCGCAATCTCATCACCAGCATCGGCCAAGCTTAAGACCCTAAATTCTTTCATAATGTAGTCGATGGTATCCCGTACCCCAGGCTTGGGAAACAAAAACCAAGAATCACCCTCTGCTACCACTACGGGCCCTGCTTGATGTTTTTGCCTTCGGAATTTGCGACGACGGGCCCTATTGTAAAGGCCGTTGAGTTGTTTTACTATCCAACTGTCTGTAGCACGAGTTGCCTCTTCAGCCGTTTGATCTTTGTTTTGTTTTAATTTAAGTTCGAAATTTTTTCCATTGAAGAATTCTTCGAAGTAGAGTTCTTTAATAAATGGTGACAATAGAATACTGGATGAATACTCGTCCCACGAATCTTTTAAATCTCCAGATATAGCATTGTAAGTAGTATTTGCTAGCTCCAAGCGAGTTACACATGTACCCCATCTTTTTACAACTTCCTCCATTTCGCCACCCTCACCTCTAGCAGTTTCAGCAAGTGTGCGTCTTAGCGATTGAACGGTAAGAGGCGCTTCTGCTGCAGGCTGCAGAAAATCTTGATCATTTAGTGAAGCACTAAAATCTTCGTAGTTGTTATAAATAAATTTATAGTAGAACCATTCTTCTTTCCAATTGTATACTTCTTTATAATGATCTAATGAGGTAAAGACTTTGTCTGCTTTATGATCATAGAATGTTTTGGCAGCATTAGGTTCTAACTCAATTACTTTTCCATCAAAGGGCTTTGATGTAATGCTTAGGTCTGAGTTGAGTGTGAGCACCCCTACGTACAAACGCTGGGTACTAATATTCTTGATTTGTATGCTTACCTTCTGCATGAGCGTACCAGCTTGACCACGTTCTGGCATAGGATTCATTCGGAATGTGCCATTCGAGACATCAGTCCACGCCTCATCTGACTCTTTAAGTGTGACCTGAATGGGACAGGTTTCAAAGTCTTTACCAGGGTTTTCCAGTGTAAAAAAGTGTTGCCATTTTATAAGGCTCCTTATTTGACTTGTTAGTGCGGTTTGCAATTCACCTTTTTTTAGATTGACTTGCTGGGCTAAGGGTTGAAACTCTTGATCTGGTAGGGAGACATAAGCCATTCCATTATAAATATTTATCCCAAAATCAGCGGCTTCTCTTTCAACAATACGAACATTTGGGTAGTCGTTAATGATCTGTTCGATATCCTTTAAGGCCTCAGGTTCGTCATCTATTGGATTAAGTGATAGGCTTAGCTCGGAGTAGGTGCTGGTCTTTGTATACGCGGGATACGAGGACGACTCATCATAATTGAACTTGTCAATTTGGTCCAAGGGTATGTTGATCTTAGAGTCATTGATGTCTACCGTTTTGATCTCCAATGAAATTTCCTCACCGTCAACATCAACACACACTTGCATTCCCTCCTTTACACCCAATAGACTCCCTCTGCTATATATCCACCCTTTCTTTTTATTGTTGGTTACAAATCCGTTTGGGAATGAAACTCCGTCAGGGTTTAAGTTGAGCCAAGAGCTTTGAGCATTTAACGGTCCAGCGCCTTGTACAGAAATTGTAGGGGTTTGTTTTTTTCTCGTAATATCTTTCAAACTAATCTTAGCCCAACGCGCAATGTCTAAGTAAGACAAGTTCCCCTGAGTTGCATCCAACAACTCCAAGAGATAACGCGTAAAGACTCCGCCTTTCCAGTCCTCCCAGGAGGACTCACTTGATAGACAGGCTGAAATGTGTACATGATTCTTGAAAGGGATATAAATTTGTTGAACCCCGTCAACCTGCTGAATAATGGATTCATCCTCGGCAAAAGCAAAATTTTTATAAGCTCGGGCTTCAAAAGTCCCAGCTATTCTCTTCACCATTTCGTGATCTTTGTCTGAGGCTTGGTAGGACCGGACAATATCTCCTGAATGGCAAGCATCCACCACCGTAACCAAATGGGGGTCTGCAGGAAGCTGATGTAATAAATAGCGTACTTCCTTATTGGCCAACAAGTGATCCGTAGTAATAGGGGCTTCACCGTAGCACACCAGACACTCCATTAAGCCGTCATGTTCATCGGGGAATAGACCTGCGGTTTGTTCCTGACATCCATGACCACTGAAATACAGCAGGGCGGTATCTTTATTTTTAGCTTTACCTAAATGCTGCTTGATCTGTGTTATTACATTCTCACGAGTCGCTTCCGTATTTAAAAGAGTTTGGATTTGTATTGTTTCGAACTCTTTAGCAAGTGTTTGCAGATAGGTGTTTACTTTCTCTACATCCCCCACACATTGATGTAGTGGATTGTCAGGATAATCGTTTATTCCAATTAAGAGGGCATAAAGTTTCATTTCGAAGGATTTAGAGGTTATTGAAAATTCCTTTTCAAAAATTCTAAGGCATTGTTGTACATGATATCCCTTACATGTTTTTTAATATCAGTTACATGAAAATCTAGAGTAGGGTCTTCTTCTTGCGCCTTCTTAATAGAGCGAGGAATCATTTTTACAAGATCTTTTTCCAGATCGGGATACTCACTAATACATAAACAATTGTTTATCGCATCAATTAACCCATCGTAATCTGAGCCTAGGCAGAGCTGTTTCCAGGCATCGGGGCCGCCAACCTTTACGAAATGTAAAATAACATTAACCAGGTGTCGTAAGTGCTTCTTAACATTAAGCCTGAGGTCTTTCGGTCTTTGCAGCTCTTCATCAAATTCGATCTCTTCGTCATCGTCAAAAGCCCCTGATTTGATGGGCGATTGCCAGTGTTTATTTAATTGATCAAACTCCTGTTTACTAAAGAATTCACCTTTTACTCTATTTGAACCTAGAATGCGTTGATCCAAACTGATCCCAATCAAACCGCCAGATTTCAATATTACTGGAATTTCCTCATCAAAGAGATTAATAGTCCATGGATTAAAACTGGTTTTTCCTATGCCATTGGGCCGTTTCAGCTTCACCTGTATGTAATCACCTTGCTGTACCGGATCGTTTTTAAAATATTGATCCAAGCTTTTATAAGGAATACCTGTAACCGCACAATGCGAAGCAATTATTGGAATCTTGTCTAAATTATTAGCCATGCGGTACTTATAAAATTGTAAGCGAGATACTAGGCTCATGTGTTTGATGTCCACCAAAATCCTTGACCCTAAACTAAGGTCATAACAGGTATCAATTACTTCCAGTCCGGCTTCAGTAATACCCAACCCTTTAGGCTTAAAGACATCTGCCTTAATCATTTTCATACCATAGGCATGTGTGCTTAGGTCGTATTGTGTTAAATGGGTAAGAGTCAAGTATAAAATTCTGGGCCCACGATTTTTTAAATCAACTAGGTTTTCAATCACGGATTTTTGCCCATCAAGAGCATGTCCGCCTTCAACACTGAGAATAACGTTGAGTTTGTCGTTCTGGAGGTCAGAAATCCTATTCAACACATTAAACTGGCTACCGTTGAAATCTTGATTACTTAGGAAAAAGGAAATTTCATCTAATAGAAGGTCGTAGTAGGGGTAACTGTTTAAATTATCGATAAAGTCCTTGTCCAATATGGAAACCAATGGCGCGATATGTTTAATAAGAAAAGCAGAGGAAAACCCCCTTTCCATGGCATAAATTCCAACCACAGCCAGTTTAACTTTTCCTT
>JAJCYK010000658.1 GCA_029262935.1 Cytophagales bacterium
TTCAAATGAATTCACCCGGGTTTCTGTTTTTGGCATAATCAAGCGCATTAAGGCAGTGGCGTCTTTCATAGCCCCTCCACCAGCCTGTTCCATTTGAGCCATGGCTCTTTCGTAATCTCCGTTTTTCGCGTTTACTTGAAATTCATAAGCTACCTTCATCTGGAACTCCGTAGGTTCACCAGTATCGGTAGTCGCCGTTAATTTTCTTTGGAATTCCTCTGCCTGTTGCTGGGACACCATACGGGCTTTTTGGTCTTTTATGGCCTGCAGCTCCGCCCCCTTACTTTTGATTTGCGTGCTCAATTGAAGCTGCGTTAAGCTTTGTTGGTTGTTGCTATTGAGATAACGACCACGCAGCAAGTTTAATTCTTCCTGAGAAGCCGCTTTGGCAATCTGAGAAGAAATTAAAGACTTGTTTCTGGCCAATGCTGATTCATGTTTTAAATAGTAAGTTTGATATAGGTTATTTACTTGGCTTAAGTTCTGGTAGTTACGGTAATTGTTTTGAAAGTTATTGAACCAGCTATTTAGTTCAACTAAGCCTTGGGTATTCCCCATTATGCCGTTTAATTTAGTGCTCTCTTGTTGCATTAAAGCGATTAATGTTTCCTTTTCTTTAACCTTAATACGCGTGTGTATGTCTTGCTGAACTTGTTGACTTACTCCCTGTCGGTTTCGGGAATTTTCAAAACTATTTAATTCCCTAAGTACCTGTAAACTATTTGGTCTGGCTAACAACTGTTCTGCTAATATCTTATACTCGTTTTCTTGCGCCACCGCTTGCTTTTGAGTGATCAAGTCAGATAGTTCCACTAATTTAGAGGGCCATAGGTATTTAAAAACACGTGATGGCACATACCTCCGGCTCATATCAGGTACCAGTCGACGAAATTCATTCAGCTTGGATTGTGTTATCATGGACTGATCCCCATTTAGATAAGCCTTAATATCTTGATATTGATTCCATTGCACTTCGTATTCGCCAACTGCTTGGGTGATGTTGTCGCTAGACCATTGACCAGGTACCTCATTAAATGCCTGTATCAGATTTCTGACCTCTGGAATAGCGTTCATTTGAGCTATATATTTGCGATTTCTAAAACAGCCTGTAAACCCCTTCAAATATTTTTTACGTTCCCCTTTGGACAATTCAGCATAAGGCTTCCCGAAATGTGAAACGAAGTATTCATCTGTAAATAAGGTAATGGTTTTAGCAAAGACATCTCTTGAATAGTACTTCCGATCAGAAAATTCCAACTGAATGGGTTGTGCCCAATTTAGCAAAGTCTCACACTTGCCTCCTCCCACACCTAACATATCGATTACAGGATGTTGAGCATAAGAAAAAGTGCAAAATGCTGTTGCCAGAGTAAACAGCAAAATCTTTAAAGTAAGTAGTTTCATAATAGGTGCTTCTAATGCTTACTAAAATAGCAAGCATTCTGTACTAGAGCAACAGAGCGACGGTCTATTTTTCATCAAGAGCATCTAAGCTATAAATCAGGTCCTTTCAGAATGAAATCCACTACCTCGTCTCTACGGGGGCTTTTTTCTGCTGTGGACATATTCCGCCACAAATCTGCATGGCTTAGGCTATCATAGGATACTTGAAGCCGTTGAAATGACGTAGCATTAATCGCATCCTCGAATAATCTGGTATAGTTGGTCATGTTTCTATCAGACATGAGCAAGATCGGTGCTGATAAATTGTCTAAGTAACTGGTCACGGAAGCCTCCGAAAAATCCTTTTCGGTCTCCCCAAAAACCGCTTTAACATGTAATTCTGCTAATTCCGGACGGCTACCATTTACGAACGCTTGATGATAATCAGAGATATCATAAGTGCCCCCAATTGGTATAATCCCTTTTATTATGGAAGGGGTTAGCTTGTGTTTGGCTAGGTATTGGGGGTCCAGGCTAACCAATACTGCCAGGTGGGCACCTGACGAAAAACCCCCAATATAGATTTGAGTTTTGCTGTACCCATAAGCTCCTGCTTGGTCGTATAACCACTTAATTGCCGCTGCCACGTCCTCTACATGCTTAGGGTGTTTGATTCCCACGTTCATACTGGAGTCTCTCCATATTGCGGTACTCAAACGATGACCCACAGAGGCCACGGCAATCCCTTGATCCGCAAACTTTCTAGCCAGGTCCATTTCTGTGTTTCTATCTACGTAGGACCATGCCCCCCCTCCAATCCAAATTAACAAAGGAGCGTTAACAGAACTTTTCGGTAAGACCAAGTTAAGCATCTGCAAACTGTCATCTGTTCCATTTGAATTCAAAACATAAGCTATATCAAAAATCTCTTCGTGTGATTCCTTAGTTGTTTGTGCGTAAGTAGTAATCCATAAATTAGTGCACACTACTACCAACAAGAGTTCTTTCATGATCGTAATCTTTTATTATAATGTACATTATTTCACTCGTACATGATAGAAAATTTGTTAAATTGATACTATGACCTCAGGATATTCAGGTACGCCCTTGGCAAAAAAACTTGGAATAAAAGATGGCCATCGTGCGTGTTTCTTAAACCAACCAGCCTACTACTTTGAGCTTTTCTCGGACCTTCCTAAAATAAAAGTGCTTAAATCCCCTGGAAAAGATGTGGATTTCATTCACCTCTTTTGTTCCTTCCAAAAAGAACTGATTGCTCAATACCCGAAAGTCAAAAAGGCCTTAAATAAAAAAGGCATGTTGTGGGTATCTTGGCCAAAAAAAAGCGCGGGTATTACCTCTGATCTGGGAAGAGATTGGATTCGCGAGTATATTCTAGACCACGGCTTAGTAGATATAAAAATTTGTGCTGTTGATGAACAATGGTCGGGTTTGAAATTTGTTTATCGGGTAACAGACCGCTAAACTATCTTCTGCGTTCTTTTACGCGTCTTGATTCTCTTCTGGAAGTCCTCCCCCCCCTGCTTGAGCCACCTGAATGTCGTTTATTAGACCTCTTTTTCTTGCCTGAGGATTTTTTCTCTTCACCGGTATCTCGATGAACTCGTATGGCATGGCCTTCGATCTCCAACCCGGTGAACTTGTCAGCCAAACCTTGATCGTGTTCATGACTAACGTCAAATGTAGAAAAATTCTTTTGCATGTCCACCGCTCCAAAATGATTGCGTTGAACATCGGAAACATCCGAGAGAAAGTGTATTAAATCGGACTTTGTAACTCCGTCAATAACACCGATGTTAATAAAATAGGTATGGAAATTACTCCTAACCCTGTTGTTGGAAGTACCTCCCAAATTCTCGTTTAGGTCACCCCCTCCATCGGTTTGTCCCATGATATGATCGAGTTGGGTGGTTATCAGTCGTTTTAATAGATCCTCTTTGGTCATATGCTTAAAGCGATCTTCAATTTCATGAAGAATCTGCTCAGACTGCTTGTCCACATCTGTATTTATAATCAGGTTCGCCCAGTTGTTAATTCGGCTGGAACGCAATTGATCCAGTGCGGGTACTTCAATCGGCTCAAAAGTGATTCTTATTTTGCGCTCTATTTCCTCGATGCGTCGTCGCTCCCTAGGGTTAATAAATGCTAATGATATCCCTTTCTTTCCTGCACGTGCTGTACGACCACTGCGATGCGTATAACTCTCCAATTGATCTGGTAACGTATGGTGTAACACGTGTGTTAAATCGTTCACGTCAATGCCTCGTGCCGCCACATCAGTAGCAATTAACAATTGCATGGATCGTCGTTTAAAACGCTTCATAACCGCATCTCGCTGCGCTTGAGAAAGCTCACCATGAAGCGCTTCCACACCATATCCCAGGTTAGACAGGTCATCTGCAATCTTTTGGGTTTCTCGGCGTGTCCGGCAAAACATGACCCCTCTCATTTCTGGTTGTAAATCCAAAAATCTTCTTAAGGCGGGAATCTTATTAGTGGTCTTGGTTATAACGTATTTATGAGAAATGTCTTTATTCGCTTTTTGCTCTTGATTTACGGAAACCTCCAAAGGAGAGTCCATGTATTTCTTTACAATTTTGCGGATTTCGCTAGGCATAGTAGCTGAGAACAACCAAATGACTTTTTCATCAGAGGCGTAGTCCAATATTTCATTGATGGCTTCCTTAAACCCCATGTTAAGCATTTCGTCAGCTTCATCCAGCACCACATAGCGGACCTTGTTTAAACTAACGGCACGTCGTTTGATTAAATCCAACAAGCGCCCAGGAGTAGCTACAATAATCTGAGTGGGCTTTTTTAAAGCTTTTATTTGATTGGTAATAGCAGCGCCTCCGTAGACCACCTCCACATTTAATGCTTTGTTGTTTTGGCAAAAACTTTTTAGATGTTGTGCTGTTTGTTGGCCCAGTTCTCTGGTTGGTGCCATTATTAAAACCTGTGTGTGCTTATTTTCTAAGTCGACTAGGTCAATTAAAGGCAAACCAAATGCTGCTGTTTTTCCCGTCCCTGTCTGCGCCAAACCAATAAAATCTGTAGGGTCGTTGGATAATAACATAGGAATGGCCTGTTCCTGTATAGGAGTTGGGGTTTCAAAACCCAACTGGTCTAGGTTGTCTAAAACCGATTTAGACAATCCTAGTTCTTTAAATGTATTCAAAAATGTAGTATTATAAATTAAGGTGCAAAGGTAGACAGATTAACTGGGAATAGTATTGTAATTCAATAATTTAAACCATTATGAGGGTTTAAGACTTTATATGGCCCCTATTGGGGTTTAGGACCATAATTAAGGGTATAACGCGAAGAACCTGGGGTCATAGCTGAGCATCCGTACCTCACAGCATGGGTAAGTAGCATCTACAATACACTATTTTTTCCCTTTATATCCGAAATCATAGGCAAAACCAATGTTTATTAGCTCCCTAAATTGCACCCGGCGTTGTATACCCTCCCTTTCTCTGTCAATGTCAATTTCGTGGTCGTAAATTAATTGGGCAGCAATGCTGGTGGTAATGTATTTGTTAACTTTTAACAACAGCACCATGTCCCAGTTTATATCCACTTGAGTTGCTTGATCATAGTTAGAAAATAGGTTTAAATTCGTGTTTAACTTGATGTTTTCCATCAACTGTTTTGTTAAATTGGCATTTACACTGGCACCAAATTCTGCCCGAGAGGATTCGCCATCATCTAATCCGTAACGAGTCGCTAACGTATCACGGTTCACAAAAGTGAATTTGCCTGTCAAAGGAAAGGCACTTAAAGTGAATATTTTGGGTTCCGTATAGCTGTACCCCATTGCCAATTGCAAATAGCCGGGTGCCATAAATCTTGATATTTCTTCATCAGGTATATCGGGATCACTACTATAAATATAACCTCTGGCAATCTGAGACCAAAAATTTAAACGAGCGGTCCAAAGCCACTTGGGATTGACTAATTTCCTACTTACCTCGCTTACTATTCGAATCTGATCGTCTGTCTTTCGAGTCCCCCCTCCGTTTAATTTTTGTATACCATAAGCAAAATTCATGGTGTTCTTCCACAAAGTGTTTTTTCTTTCAAATTGAGTAAATCCCCCTAATAGTATTCCTAATGCAAAAGCATCCTCACCACCACCAGCCCAATTGGAGAAAGCCACCTGGGATACATTGAGGTTTATATTGCCTCCGGTTTTCCAAACACTATCTTGTACTTCCAGGTTGTCTTGCGCCCGGACCAATCCCATTGTACTTAGGGTAATTACAACAGTGCTCATCAACAGTTTGCGAATGAAACTGATCGAGATAAGGTAATACGAATAGTTGGTGCTATGGGGGTCCGAAACGAAAATCAAACCAGCCAAGAGGCTACTTGGCAGTAAAATTTTTCGCATGGTTTTTAAGTCTGCTTTTTAAACGAAAATTTAAAACACCCAGTATACTAGTCCACCATTATTTTTTCAACACTTTTTGTTCCTGGTGGTTTTCTCTTTATCATGAAATAAGTAACTTTTACTTTTTAAATACTTGTCCTATGAGTCAACACGAAAAAATCAACTATATAGAACTACCCGCCAATAATTTGGCTACAGTTAAAACTTTTTATGCCACAGCATTTGGATGGTCTTTTGTAGACTACGGCCCGGACTATGCATCCATAACGGATGCCGGCCTAGACGGTGGCTTTTTCAAATCTGAAAAAGCCAGTACCACTCAAATGGGCAGCGCATTAGTTATCTTATATAGTAATGATCTCGAAGCTACCCAGCAAAAAGTATCAGAAGCTGGAGGAGAAATCAATCAAGCTATATTTTCCTTTCCAGGAGGACGACGATTCCATTTCAAAGACCCTAATGGCAATGAGCTTGCCGTGTGGTCAGATCAGGGTTTGGATTAGTCAATCTCGGCAACATTTCAAGAGCAGAACCGTATTGAGGAGTAAACTATTTGTCAGCAGATGGGCTTCTCTCTACTTACCGTAAATCACAATTCCTTTCCAGAATTTTTTGATCAAAAGAATAAATCAACCTTTGAAAATCAGTATGGTTTAGTATGGCTTAAGCGCGGCTCCGGAAGTTACGCTATTGATTTTCAACAGTATAAATTTCAAGAAAACAGCCTAATCTTGATTACCCAAAATCAAAATGCCTGTTTTTATTTGGATCAGGGCTGTGAATACTGTGTCATTACATTTGCTCCTAACTTAGTAAGCAACGCGTCACCCGACGTCCAAAAGTTGCTATCATTTTGCATAAGAGAGCATTTTGAAGGCAAGCAAATATTATCTATCAACCAGGAAAATGACGATTATCTTTGGTCTATATTCGTACAAATGCAAGCTGCTTTAGTACAAATGAAAGGATCGCTGCGGGCGCAAACGGCTTATCATTTGTTACATCTGCTATTAGTCTACTGTAATGATTTAAGACAGGCGCAAAGTAAAGACCATTCCCCTCCCCATGTACATCTTGTACAAGAATTTACTAGCCTACTGGAAAAGGATTACAAAAACAATCATAAGGTAAACTACTACGTCGAAAATCTAAACATTACTTATAATGGACTTTCGAATTACACTAATGATTATTGTGGTAAAACTCCCAAGGAAATCATTGTAGAAAGGTTACTGCTAGAAATGAAAAGGCTATTGGCCTCTACCAATTCTTCTGTTAAAGAAATCGCCTACGACTTGGGATTTAACGAACCAACCAATATGATTAAGTACTTTAAAAAGTACACCGGTCATACACCTGCACAATTCAGGGAGACTGTTGCTGTATAAGTAGAATTTTACCATTAAAATGTGATTTTTTACCTGTTTCCCAATGGCGGTTGGGAGGAACTTTGTGGCATAACTAAATATTTAAAGTCATGCCATTTATTAACATTAAGGTGACGAATGAAAAGATCACCAAATTACAAAAAGAAAAGCTTATCGCAGGCGTCACGAAATTGGTGGTTGATGTCTTAAACAAAAATCCTCAAACCACCCATGTAGTCATTGATGAAATTTCTTCAGAAAACTGGGGTGTTGCTGGGAAACTGAGTACAATCAACAACCATGAAACCCTTAAATCATGAAAGTGCAAACGGTAATAATCACTGGGGCTTCCTCGGGTATAGGTAAAGGTATAGCCAAAAAGTTTATTGAAAAGGGTCATCAAGTGGTAATGAATTCTTCTCATCAAGATAGGTTACAATTAGCCTACAAAGAGCTAGGATCACCCGAAAGTGCTATTCTTGTTGCGGGTGATGTGAGTGATCCTCAAACAGGTAGAAATTTGGTGCTTCAAGCGACACAGCATTTTGGTTCGTTGGATACCTTGATCAACAATGCTGGGGTATTTGGTTCAAAGCCTTTTTTAGAAGTAGTTCCTGCTGACCTTGAACATTATATGAATATCAACTTGAAAGGTACCTTCTTTACGTCACAAGCCGCCATGGCACATATGAAAGACCATGGTGGTGGGAATATCATAAACATAGGGACGGTATTAGTAGATCATGCCATAGCCGGTTTCCCTGCCAGCGCTCCTATAACAAGCAAAGGTGCAATCCATGCGTTAACTGGGCAATTAGCCGCTGAGTTTGGCGCAGAAAACATTCGAGTAAACACAATAGCACCAGGAATCATTCGCAGTCCACTCCAAGCTAAAATAGGTATAGAAAATGCCGATGACCTGGCCGGGCTTCATTTATTGCAACGAATTGGGGAGCCAGAAGACGTGGCAAACGGAGCGTACTATTTGTCAACTGCTGAATTTGTAACGGGACTCAATTTAGATATTGCCGGAGGACATGCAGTTGGGCACAAGTTTGGCTGATGAGTTTCTATGGTCTAGAAAGTGAAGTGTGTGACAAATGCTTCACTTTATTTTTTTAAATTAGATTATGACTCCTGTAAAAAAGTATTTCCTGCTATTTCTAATTTGGGGATTGTTTCTGCCCACTGCGGCTCTTTTCTCACAGCAAAACCTCCAGGCCATTCAAGAATTGGTCGAAGAGAAAATGGAAGAATATGATATTCCGGGTTTGGCTGTGGGTGTCATGCGTGACGGTACACTAATTTATGAACGCTATTTGGGTTTTAGTGACCTGGAAGAGCAAACGGTAGTAACTGCTGCCCATGTATTTCATACGGCATCCATTTCTAAGCCTTTTACGGCTATGGCCATTTTACAATTGCAAGCCGCTGGAAAACTGCAAATTGATGATCCTGTCACTGCCTGCTGGCCCGCTTTTAAACTTCGAGATAAAAGGTATACTCAAATAACCGTGCGACAATTACTAAATCACAGTTCAGGGATGCCCGATGTAAAGGATTACCAATGGGGATCCAACCTCAGCT
>JAJCYK010000659.1 GCA_029262935.1 Cytophagales bacterium
TGATCCTCTACTTTCTCCAGTTCTCTAAACAGGGCAATGCCATGTTCTTCCATGGACATTACCGTAAAGTAGTTGTCTTCCCGATCAAGGACGACTTCCATTCTCAGAGGTTGCTCTACTTGGGCCATGCCAGAACAAGCAACCCATAAGAATGCCAGACTGGCCCATATTTTCTTGGGATTCATATTTAGAGATGTTTAACTTCCCATTTTTACAATCAAATCAAACGCTGCTTTGTCCAAAGCCATAACTGAAAGTCTGCTTTGCCTTATTAAAGGAATGTGTTCTAATTGAGGTTCTGCCTTTATTTCTGCCAAAGTAACCACATTCTTTAGTTTTTTCACAGCGGCCAGGTCTACAACCACCCAGCGCTCGTCGTCTGTGGTAGGATCAGGGTAGTGTTCCTTTACAACTTTACTAACCCCCACGACACATTTGTCTTTCACACTATGATAGAACAATACCAGGTCATTGATTTGCATCCCTTTTAAATTGTTGCGGGCGGCGTAATTTCTAACTCCATCCCAATATGTGCTGCCATCTTTAACCAGGTCGTCATACGAGTAGGCATTTGGTTCTGATTTTACTAACCAGTAATTCATAATTCTTTTCGTGTTTAATGTTGTTTTTCCGAGCCTTCTAAATTACAAAAATTTACCTTCTAGTCCTTGATATGGGACTCTTGATCTAAAAAAACCAGTATTAGCCGATCATTCGTTGCCTCTCGAATCCGATAACTATAAGTGAACCCATGAGATTTCGGGCCCTTTAATACTTTAATTTTAATAACACTGTCAGCATCAATGCTCCAAGAAGCATCACGCCATACGATCCCATCAGTAGGGGCAATTGCTCCCCAATATCCGTGTCCCAAACTGTCGAGCTCAAAACCGGTACGTCCCCGGGATGGAGGAAAGTTAAAATTTGCCGGTCGAAAAACTTGATAGTTTTGCCCATCTTCCTCGTGAGAATGCATCCATCGCTGGTACAGGTGCTTTAGATTTGAATCTATAGGTGCAGTTTGATGACAGCTTTCTAGCTTAGCTAGGATCAAGGCACCAACTATAAAAGATAAATATTTGATCATCCTTAGGGTTGCATAAAGTATCTTTGCTGTGTATTTTAATATTTATTTAACCCCAATTTAACAGGACTTTGACGAACAAAGAAATCTTAAGAGCGCTTAAATTAACTGCTTCTCTATTAGAATTATACGGAGA
This sequence comes from Cytophagales bacterium, assembly GCA_029262935.1. Lineage (GTDB taxonomy): Bacteria > Bacteroidota > Bacteroidia > Cytophagales > Cyclobacteriaceae > JAJCYK01. The sequence goes on from JAJCYK010000659.1 coordinate 1,221, forward strand.
AAATCAATTTAAGGTGCGCAGTTATAACACCGCAGTTTACAACCTAGAACGTCTAGAGCAAGATTTAACCCAATTGGATGACGCAGAATTAAACGAGTTGCCTGGGGTGGGGAAGAGTATTGCCAAGATTATTGATGAGATGAATCAAACGGGGGCCAACAGTGCTTTAGACAACCTGTTGAAGCAAACACCAGCAGGAATTCTAGAATTGCTAAGCGTTAAAGGAATTGGCGCAAAAAAACTTAAAACGGTATGGGATGAACTGCAAGTAGAAACTCCTGATGACCTATTGCATGCCGCACAAACAGGGGCTTTAGCGGATTTGCAGGGGTTTGGTGAAAAAACTCAAGAACGGGTTTTGCAGATTATTACCTATCATTTAGAAAACAAAAAACGCAAACACTACAAAGACGCTCACTTGGCCGGCCTCTGGCTGGAAGAAGGGATAGCTAAAAACCACCAAGAAGACCAACTTTCCAGAGCAGGAGCTTTTAGAAGAAAGCAGGAGGTGGTTGAAGTACTAGAATACATCTGGGGTACGGATGCACCTTGGGATGCTGAGGCCTACCTGGATGCCATAGGGGAAATTTCAAAAGATCATCAAAAATCAGGACCACTACGTTGGTTGGGAACCATCAAAGATACGGCGCTTTCCGTGGATGTCAGGTTTTGCAAAAAAGAACAATTTGGCGCCAGATTAGTACGCCACACGGGCTCATGGGAGCATTTAAATTTAAAAAACAACCAAGGAAAATCTATGAAAGAGGTGTTGGAGGCTTCCAGCCAATCAGAAACCCAAATATATGAAGATATGGGCTGGCCTTTTGTACCCCCAGAACTTCGTGAGGGTTTGTTCGAAGCAAGGTACATTGAAGATCAAGCCATCCCGGATTTAGTCACTATGGACCAGTTAAAAGGAGTCTTACACAATCACTCTACTTTTAGTGATGGTAAAAATTCCTTAATGGATATGGCCAAACAGTGTCAATCCTTGGGATATCAATACTTTGGAATTTCCGATCACAGTCAAACAGCAGTTTATGCTAATGGTCTAGATTCTGATCAGATTCGGAAACAACATGAGGAAATTGAGGCCATAAATAAAGAACTGGCTCCTTTCAAAGTGTTTAAGGGGATTGAATCGGACATTTTAAACGATGGGAGCCTGGATTATGAGGAGGAGATACTTCAGCTCTTTGATTTTATAGTTGCATCAATCCATTTTAACTTAAACATGGATAAGAAAAAGGCCACGCAACGTTTAATTAAAGCCATCGAAAACCCATATACTACCATCCTAGGTCACCCAACAGGGCGACAGCTACTCAAACGGGAAGGATATCCAATTGACCATCAGGCCGTGATCGACGCTTGTGCCGACCAAGGGGTAATCATTGAGATCAACGCACATCCCTGGCGCCTGGATTTGGAATGGGAATGGGTGCACTACGCTTTATCAAAAGGAGTGAAAATCAGTATTAACCCAGATGCTCATTCTAAGGCTGGCTTGGAGGACACCTATTATGGACTGTGTGTAGGTCGTAAGGCCGGACTTACCGCCGATATGACCTTTAACGCATTATCCGTAACTGAAATAGGAAAATACTTTGAGAAACGCAAACAACGGGCTGTTACCAAGAGATTAGTACATTGAACCAAGGACTACTATGAAACACAATAAACTTACTCCGGAAGAGGCGAGAATCATTGAAGAAAAAGGTACTGAAATGCCCTTCACAGGGAAATACAATGACCACGAGGCCTCGGGTGTCTACACATGTAAAAGATGCGATGCTGAGTTATACAACTCCGCTGATAAATTTAATTCACATTGCGGATGGCCAAGTTTTGACGACGAAATTCCCGGGTCAGTTGCCAAACATGTAGATGCGGACGGCAGACGGACAGAAATAGTTTGCAATAATTGTGGCGGGCATTTGGGTCATGTTTTCGAAGGGGAGTATTTAACCCCCAAAAATCTGCGGCACTGTGTGAATTCGTTGTCCTTAAATTTTGTATCTAAAGACTCAGAATAAAGCAATCTAAGACTTAGCCCATGGGCTAAACTACCTAATTACTGGCCAGTTTTTTTTACTATCTTTAACTCGTCTTTAAAAAGTAAATTTCATGTCTCAAGACCAGGAGAATCTCGTTATTCCTCATAGCTTACTTACAGATTTTGATGTAGAACTTTTTCGTTCGGGAAAACATTTTCGACTCTATCAAAAATTTGGCGCTCATCATTTGGAAGTTGATGGTGTTGCAGGTACTTATTTTGCGGTTTGGGCTCCTAATGCCTTGCGAGTAAATGTGATCGGAACCTTTAATGATTGGGACGGTAGCAAAAGTCAATTGCACGCCCGCTGGGATGGGTCAGGTATTTGGGAAGGTTTTATCCCCCAAGCTCAGACTAGTAGCACCTACAAATATCAAATTCACACGAAACAAGCAGGGTTAATTCTGGAGAAAGGAGATCCATTCGGGTTTCTATGGGAAGTTCCTCCTAAGACAGCATCCGTAATCTGGGACCTGGATTACCAGTGGCAGGATCAAAAATGGATGAAAACACGGGCCAAACACAATAGTTTGGAAAATGCCTGGTCCGTTTATGAAGTTCATCTGGGTTCTTGGAAAAGACACGCCGACTCAGGTCACAGCTACAGCTACGAAGAGCTGACTGAGGAATTGGTGCAATACGTACAAGATATGGGGTATACCCATGTCGAGATGATGCCCGTAATGGAACACCCATTTTTTGGATCTTGGGGGTATCAGGTTACTGGGTATTTTGCTCCCAGTGCACGTTACGGCACCCCTCAGGAATTTATGGCTTTGGTGGATGCATTTCATCAGGCCGGTATTGGAGTGATTTTGGATTGGGTACCCTCTCATTTTCCTAACGATGCGCACGGATTGGCGGAATTTGATGGCACTCATTTATACGAACACGCGGATCCTCGCAAAGGATATCATCCTGACTGGAACAGCTATATCTATAACTATGATAGAAACGAAGTGCGCTCATTTCTTATTAGCAATGCGGTTTTTTGGATGGACTATTTTCATGCCGATGGATTACGGGTAGATGCCGTAGCTAGCATGTTGTATCTGGACTACTCCAGAAATGAAGGCGAGTGGATACCAAATAAACACGGTGGGAGAGAAAATTTAGAAGCAATTTCTTTACTACAGGAAATGAATTCGGAGGTCTATCGAAGCTTCGAAGGCGTGCAAACTATAGCCGAAGAATCAACCTCCTGGCCAGGGGTTTCAAAACCCGTGGACACGGGAGGGCTAGGGTTCGGAATGAAATGGATGATGGGGTGGATGCACGACTGCCTGGAGTACTTTAAGAAGGACCCCATATACCGCCAGTTCCACCAAAATGACCTGACATTTAGCTTTGTGTACGGATTTTCAGAAAATTTCATGTTGCCTCTTTCTCATGATGAAGTGGTACATGGCAAAGGGTCTCTCATGGACAGGATGCCCGGGGATGAGTGGCAACGTTTTGCGAATTATCGTTTGTTGTTCGCTTATATGTTTTCGCATCCCGGAGCCAAGTTAATGTTTATGGGAAACGAAATAGGGCAAATCACCGAGTGGAAGCATGACCAACAACTGGATTGGCACCTGCTTGATGCCAAGGCACACTTAGGGGTATCAAACTGCCTAAAAGAGCTAAATAAACTATACAGTAAAGAACCCGCCTTACACCAAAAGAGTTTTAGTGCGGAGGGTTTCGAATGGATAGACATGGGGGACTCCAAAAACTCCATCCTGGTTTATTTAAGAAAAGGGAATGATCCTAAAGACCAGCTGCTGATTGTTGCCAATTTTACTCCCAAAGCGCATAGTGATTACGAAGTGGGAATTCATGGGCTGCCCTATTGGAAAGAAATATTTAATTCAGATGCTGCCTCTTTTGGGGGGACCGGCCAGCATAACAATAAAAAGCAGAAAAGTGCGGATAAAGAAACGCACGGTCAAAAACACTCCTTAGCATTAAATTTGCCCCCCTTGGGTGTAGTAGTATTTAAAGGACTTAAGAAATGAAAAAATACTTGTGCATTCACGGCCATTTTTATCAACCACCCCGAGAAAATGCTTGGTTGGAGGAAATAGAAGTGCAAGATTCTGCTGCCCCCTTCCATGATTGGAATGAACGAATAACTTCAGAATGTTACCGGCCAAATGCTACCTCGAGAATATTAAATGAGCCCGGTCGCATCATTGATATCGTAAACAACTACTCAAAAATCAGTTTTAATTTCGGACCCACGTTGTTGTCCTGGATGGAGAAATATGCTCCGGATGTATATTCCGGAATTCTTAAAGCTGACCGGAAAAGCATGGAGCATTTTGATGGGCATGGCTCTGCGATGGCTCAGGTATACAACCATATCATAATGCCTTTGGCCAACAAACGTGATCAAATCACTCAAGTGATCTGGGGACTTGAAGATTTCCGTAGTCGCTTTGGTCGTGATGCTGAAGGCATGTGGTTGGCGGAAACTGCCGTCAATACCGAGAG
>JAJCYK010000660.1 GCA_029262935.1 Cytophagales bacterium
GCTCCAGGTTTTGCCATAATTTGTGGTTTTATAAAGAGCAGGGGTATGGTCGTTGAACTTATAACGGGTGGTAGCAATATATGCGGTGGCCGGGTCGTGAGGAGAAATGTCAATGGCATTGATGAGGCATTCCGTAAGCCCTTTTGGGGTTACATTGGTCCAGTTCGTGCCGCCGTCTCTGGTAAGATGCACCAAGCCATCATCGCTTCCAGTCCACATCACACCCTTTTCATGGGGTGATTCAATAACATAACTTAAAGTCCCGTAATTTTCAGCACCTACGGCTTCGTTGGTATAAGGGCCGCCCCCTTTACCCTGCTTGCTTTTTTCGTTTCTGGTTAAATCCGGAGATGCTTCTTCCCAGGTAATTCCCAAGTCCCTGGTTCGAAGCAATAGCTGAGCTCCATGATAAAATGTTCCAGGCTCATGTTTTGACCAGATGATAGGCGCGTTCCAATTGTATCGGTACTTCATATCTTTGGCGTCGCGACCGAGGTATTGAATAGGTGCGGGCATGATATTCGTGCTATTGATGGCCTCATTGTCTAAAACCTCGATTGTTCCCAGGTAGCTTCCTCCCAGTACATAACGTGGATTATCTGGGTCGAAAGCCAAAAAAGCACTTTCCCCTCCGGCGGAGTAGGTCCAATTTTGTTCGCCAATGCTTCTTCTACCCAAAGCGGTATTTTCTATACGCACGGAAGTGTTGTCCTGCTGGCCGCCATACAATCGGTAAGGGAAGGCATTATCCACATTCACGCGATAAAACTGTGCGGTAGGCATATTTGATTGTCTGGACCAGGTAGTTCCATAGTTGAAACTGATGGCAGCTCCACCATCATTGGCAATTACCATATTTTCAGAGTTGTGGGGATTGATCCATAGATCATGATAGTCTCCGTGGGTTCCGGACAATCTTTCCCAGGTATTGCCTCCGTCTATTGAACGCAAGGCGGGAGCGCTTAGAACATAAACCGTATTTTCGTTATTTGGGTCTGGAAATACTTCTGTATAGTACCACGCTCTTTGTATTAAACGATGATCGCTACTAACCTTGGACCAATCCTTACCCGCGTTGTGAGAGACAAAAAGACCGCCAGCTTCTTTTTCCCAATCACTTTCAATTAAGGCATAGACTTTGTCAGAATTTGACCGACAAACCGCTATGGCCATTTTCCCCATTTCCTTAGGTAGCCCTTGGTGAATCTTAGCCCAGGTATTACCGCCATCCGAAGATTTGTATAATCCGCTACCAGCACCACCGCTAATAACTTTCCATGGCAATCGCTGGTGTTCCCACATAGCGGCATATAGGACTTGGGGATTGTTCATGTCCATGGAAAGTTCCGAACACCCCGTTAGGTCATTTACGAATAATGTCTTTGACCAAGTTACACCTCCATCAACGGACTTATAGATTCCTCTTTCTTTGGTAGGGCCATTAACAGCTCCCTGGGCCGCCACCAAAACAATATCAGGATTATTAGGATGCACCACGATTCTGGATATGTGCTGGGTTTTGTCTAAGCCCATTTTCTTCCAAGTCTTACCGGCATCCCAGGATTTATAGACTCCATCTCCATAAGATGTCATAACCCCACGAGGAGCATGCTCGCCCATGCCACAATACACAATGTTTGGATTACTCTCTGCAACAGCAATAGCACCTACAGATCCCGTTCTAAAAAAACCATCTGATATGTTATTCCAAATTTGACCTGCGTCTGTTGTTTTCCAAAGTCCACCTCCAGTGGTTCCCATATAGTAAGTGAGAGGGTCACCCATTACACCACTGGCAGTGACAGACCTACCCCCTCTGAAAGGACCGATATTTCTGTATTTGACGGACTTGAATATGCTATCCAAGGGTTGTTGTGCCAAGCTGCCTAAGGTTATTAGGAATAAGAAGGAAAAGATAAAAACGCGCTTCATTGTTTTTGATTTAATTGTGTCGCTATTAATATAGCATTTTATGTTTTGGAATCTATAACAAAGGCCTGGGTAGGATGTTTTATGAGAGCTGTCAATATATCTATTTTGCCAAGGTTTGATGCACGCTACCGCACAAATTAGTGCGTCAACGAACGTTTCGAATCTTATTTTGACCTATAAGTTACTGTTTAGCCGATGGCATGCTAATTGAATTGGTTGTTGATATGTGAATTGTAGTTTCTTGTTTATAGCCTAGTTAATTCGATACCATGTTAAAAAATTACTTTAAAACTTCCTTTCGAAGCTTAATGAAGAACCCTTTAAGCTCTTTCATTAATTTGTTCGGATTATCAATGGCCATAGGTATTTGTCTGGTAGTGTATGCTTTTATGGAATATGAATATAGCATCGATAATTTCCATAAAAATAAATACGAAGTTTACTTAACTACTTTTTTTTCTGATAGAGATGGTTCTCTACAGCAATACGGCTTGACTCCCACACCGTTAGGTGAAATGCTTCGTGAGGATTTTTCCCATATTAAGAAAGTGTGCCGGGTACAAGATGGGGATGTGATCATCAAATACGAAGATCATGTTTTCCATGAACAAGTGAGGTTTGCGGACCCGGAATTCTTGGAAATGCTCACTTTCCCATTAAAATGGGGGGCAACTCAATCGCTGACAGACCTAAACAGCATTATTCTCAGTGATGAAATGTCCATTAAGTATTTTGGCAATGAGAACCCAGTGGGCCGGAACATTTTAGTAAAGTTTGATGGAAAACAAGACAAGGTGTTTACAGTTAGCGGAGTAGCGTTGCCTTTTCCAAAAGCTCATGTCATTGATTTCAGCTTTTTAGTAAATTTTGACAATTTGCAAGTTGCAAATCCTGATTATGACTTGCATAATTGGAGCACTTTTGTCAACGCGACACTAATTCAAGTGGATCACCCTTCAGATTTGATCCCCATTGAGTCTGCTATGAAGAAATACAAGAGCTTACAAAACAAAGTGCAAAAAGATTGGGCTATTTCTTCATTTGCATTTGAACCACTAGCAACACTTTATGCCGAATCTGAGGACATTCGAAATGGCATCTCTTACAATTACTCGGCCTCTGGAAGGTTAGCACTACCTATAATAGCCATCTTTATGTTGGTGCTGGCCTGCTTCAATTATATTAATATAGCCATTGTATCGGCGGCAAAAAGATTAAAGGAAATTGGGGTGAGGAAAGTTATTGGGGCTAGTAAAAGCCGGGTGGTCAGTCAGTTTCTGGTAGAGAATATATTCATTACTTCTTTTGCTTTGCTCTTGGGCTATGCTCTAGCTGCGGTGGTTTTTACTCCCTGGTTTAGTCAAATTTCTTCTAGGCCGTTGGACTTGGAATTACTGGATAGAAACCTGTGGTTGTTTATGTTGGCTATTGTGCTGGTAACTGGTATTGCTTCCGGTATTTACCCAGCATTTTACATTTCAAAATTTCAAGTGGTACGCATCTTCAAAGGCTCCGTGCAGTTTG
>JAJCYK010000661.1 GCA_029262935.1 Cytophagales bacterium
CACATAGTGTTTGGCATTTATGATCAGTGTTTTGCCATTCAAACTTTTGGCCTGTACTTTTTTTACCGACTGGCCCGCGTCATCCAAGGTAATTTCTGTCAGGTTTGCATGTGTATATACGGTAACGGATGTTGATTCTACCAGGGCCTTTCGATACTTTTTCCCAAATCGGGTTGGAGGCGAAAATTTGAACAACTTGGAATAGCATACCGACGGGTTCAAATCCAGGGGTGTATAATTTTCTTTGTCGGCGATATAGGTATCAAGATCCCAGGTTTCATCGTCAATTTCAACCATTTTACCGGCCTCTGGTAAAAAAGAAGCGAATTCGCTAAAGCTGATGGGCCATCCTGAATGGGGCACATATGGTCTTGTTTCAAAATCGATAGGATCCAAAGGAGTACTGTACCCTCCCCAATGCATAGTAGTACCTCCAAAAAATCGAAGACGGGTCGCAGGCAAAGCAAAATAGCGTTGCCCTATGTTGGTGCCATTGTTCAGTGCCTGGGTTTCAGCATCAAATTCAAAACCTCCCGCTTCCAATAGCACCACTTTTTTCCCGGCTTGGAGCCAATCCATAGCCATACTGATTCCGGCAGCCCCCGCCCCTACAATACACAAATCGCAGGTCTCCGTATTCTCATTCTGCAAAGTTTCGAGGTCTCTATGCACTTTTGAGGTATATTTTTTTACAAACTTCCGCTTCTGCAAGAGTCAGAATCCAACCGTTGACAAGTAGCGTGTTCTTATCTAGGGATGAAAATGAATTTTGATAATAGGACTGTCCTACGGATAAAACTTCGGTCTTGGAAAGAAACCAGCTGACATCCGGGTCATTCTCCTTAGTGACACATCCCGAAACCGGCAAAAAAACCAAAGGTAATGAGCACAACCCTATAAAGGCTCTACGCGTAATCATATTTCCTAATATAGACACAATTATCAAGAATTCCAGTCCCCAATATAAGGCGTTCGCCTCCTACTTTCGGCTTACATAAGTCAGGATCCGCGTGGTTTTACCAAGTTACAATTGGCCCCAAGTGAATTAATTAAAACCCAGGATTTACTAAAAATCCTATCCCCTTTTGATTTTACACAAAAAAATAAATACTATACTGGCCATTTTCAATTTGCCCTTGTTCAAAAGTCTCACTAGTTTTGCTCAGCTCAATAAATTGAACCATGAGATTAGGACAGCTGGCTAGAATACATAACGTTTCTTTGGAAGAGGTTATCTCACACCTTAAAGAAATTGACCCTGCGCACGATGATCTTCATCACAACTCTAAGTTGGATGAACAAACAGCCGCTTTAGTAGCACAGCGCTTCAAGTCTACGGGAGAAATTAATAATGATGAGACAATAGAATCTGTTCAGCAAGTATCAAAAGCCCCGGACGTTGCTGATTTAGGGGTTACCCCAACAGCATCCACAAACGAGTTAAAGCCTTCTTTATCAGATGATACAATATTAGAACCTGAAGAAAAAGATGAATTTATAATTGAAACTGACCGACTACTGGAGTTATTGGAATCGGAGGAGACCTCCGTTGATTTAAGTAAAATTACTTTGATCAAAGCGCCCAAAAAAGAGCTTGAGGGACTAAAGGTAGTGGGTAAAATTGACTTACCTGAGCCAAAAAGCACAGAAAAGGAGACTAAAGAAACTAAACCTGGTAGTAAAGTCCAGCATCCTCGCCGACAGGTAAGTGAACAAGAGCGGGAAAACCGCAGGTTAAAAGCCAAAAGAAAGAAGAACCAATACGAAGCTAGTCAGGAAGAACGAAGAAGGGAGAAGGAAAGAAAAGAAAAAAAAGCCATTAATGAGGCGCATTACCTGAAAAAACTACAGCGAGCCAAGTCAAAACCTAAACACAGTAAAGACAAAACTCCAAAGCCTCAGACATTGGCTGCATCAAAAGATCAACGTCCTCTACCGAAAACGCTTCTCGGTAAATTTTGGCGGTGGATGAATACCTAGAGGCCCCTATTCCCAAACCAAATATCAAAGAAGTTGCCGTTGGTTTAGCCTTTTATTACCTGATAGCACAATTCTACCATTCCATCCCGGTAGGCCGATACATCTTTCAAATGCAATGGTTGTTCTTGGCCGATGTAGTCAAAAAACAGCAGACCGTCACCCAGAATAATTGGCATAAAAGAGATTACCACGTCATCTGCCAATTGCAAACGAATAAATTCTTTGGCAATCATGGCCCCTCCGACCATCCATATGTTGCGGAAAGATAGTTTTAACTGGCCATTAACAAGCCTCTCCAAACCCCCTGAGTAGAACTTGACATTTTCTCTATCAGTCTTCAGAACTCTATGTGTCAACACGATAACCGGCACATCGCCATAAGGCCAACCAAGTTCCAGCGCGTGTTCATATGTATGGGAACCCATAACATAGCAGTCTATGGAATTGACAAAATCCACCACCTCCTCTTCACTAAGGGTAATACCTTGCTCGTAGTTGTCCGTTGATTGCATCCATGAAACACTTCCATCTTTTTTGGCAATAAAGCCATCACGGCTTGAAACCATATGGATGGTCACTTTAGAGGTGTTTTCGTCATCCTTCAAAATAGATATTAACTTGTTTAGCTTAATTTAATTAAAACGTGCTTCAGTTACACGTCTTTGTTGACTACAAAAACAGGTTTGGTATAATCCGTAAGCCGTGCAGGCATTTTTGGACGTCAAAATCCAATCTAATATTCCCGTATACGAATCATATCATCAATTGATTTGTTATTTTAGCGTTGATCATTTTTCTCATCAATTCCCATGCACAAATCTAAACTACTAATCATAGGCTCCTTGTTCTTAATTTTTGCAGCCTGCCAGACCAACCAGAAAGAAACTGTGGCGCAATCCACTTCCTTAAAGCACCAGAACAGCAAGAAGGTGACCATCGAGGAAGTGGAGCAAGGAATTAGAGCTAATATTGCAGCCAAGACCAAGCAAGGCGGCGGTTACTTTGATTTTCAAAAAGACACGGTGCAACTCAGTTTGAAACTGGTTCGGGTACATACAGAATACCTCTCCGTGCTGGGACCCAACAGGTTTTTTGCCTGTGTAGATCTAGCCACGGAAAACGGAGACGTGTATGATATGGACTTTTTCCTGACAGGTACTCCTGGAGATATGCAAGTGACTAGCACAGATTTACATAAACTGAATGGTAAACCTTATTATACCTGGAAAAAAGCCAAGGATAAGACATGGTTTACCGTGCCGGTGAAAAACGCATCAAACGATCTACTAGGTGTGGTGGAAGGCCAAGACCGCTTTACTTTTAACTATGAGATAGAATTACCCGAAATCTCCGGTTCTGCGCAAATGTGGGTACCCATTGCTCAAAGCGACCAGTTTCAAAGCATTGAAATATTGTCATTAAAGGCACCTGGTCAACAGGAAATGATTCAGGAAAGTGAAAACGGCAACACCATCTTATATCTACA
>JAJCYK010000662.1 GCA_029262935.1 Cytophagales bacterium
TTTGATTTGGGCGGTGTCATAATTGACCTGGATTTTAAAACCACGCTTGAAAACTTTTCGAAACTTTCAGGGCTAACACCGGATGAAGTAAAAGACCGCACGGAAGGTTTGATGATATTCAGGGATTATGAAAAAGGCCTGCTAGACTCTGCCGGTTTTAGGGATCAAGTACGAGGTGTATTGGATTTTCAAGCCACGGACCAACAAATTGACGGGGCTTGGAACAGCTTGCTGGGGAATATTCCTGCAGAACGGCTGCATCTGCTAAAAAGCTTAAAAGAAACGCACCGCACTTTTGCCCTTAGTAATACCAACGAAATTCACGTAAATGAATTCAGTACCATCATCAGTGGGGTATTGGGCAGTGTCCAGTCTTTTATGGATCTGTTTGAAAAGGTTTACTTTTCACATGAAATGAAAATGCGCAAACCAGAGCCAGAAATTTACCAGGCGGTATTGGAAGCTGAAAACTTGCAACCTGAAAACACGCTGTTTATTGATGACAATTTAAGTAACATTCAAAGTGCGGCAGGTATGGGTATTCAGACCCTTCATTTGACTGATGCAAACACCTTAATTCCATTTTTTCATGGATCCTGATCACGAAGAACACCTGGCGCCTAGTCACGAGGAGGCTAAACCAGCACCGAAACCTCCAAATAAATGGAGAACGTATGGGATTCATGTAGGCCTCTTTATATTAACATTGATTACCACCACCTTTGCAGGCGCCGAATGGAGGTTTGGTAAATATGTAGTCGTAGAAGGCTATCAATGGAGTGATTTTTTTAGCGGATTTGCCTTTTCCATTCCTTTTTTAACCTTTCTTACTTTTCATGAATTCGGTCACTACTTAACAGCCAGAAAGTACGGGATAAACACCTCCTTGCCATACTTTATACCCATGTGGTTAGGTTTTATTGTCATGCCTACTATTGGGACCTTTGGGGCCATTATACGTATTAGGGAGCGGATTAAGACCCGTTGGCACTATTTTGATGTAGGCATTGCCGGACCTTTGGCGGGGTTTGTAATCGCTTTGGCCATTCTTACCTATGGATTTACACATTTGCCGCCGGCTGAATACATTTACGAAATTCATCCCGAATATCAGGAACACGGATTGGATTATGCCGATAAGATTTATGTAGCCCCTCAGGATACTGCCAAAACGTATACTCAGGCCTTTGTGATGGGTACCAATCTAATTATGGAATTTTACAAAAGCTACGTGGTGTCCGATCCTGATTTAATACCAAACAAATTTGAGCTTTCTCATTATCCCTGGCTCTTTGCCGGTTTCCTGGCATTGTTTTTCACGGCTTTAAATCTGTTGCCCATTGGTCAATTGGATGGAGGGCACATTACGTATGGATTATTCGGACATAAGAGGCATAGGTTACTATCAGTAAGTTTTTTAATCCTGCTGGTATTTTACGCGGGGATGGGAATGGTCACCCCGGAAGGCATAAAAGCACTCACCACATTTGAGACAGGCACTTGGTATTATGTGCCGTTGTATTTTTGGTTTTTGACTATCGTATTCTATAAAGTTTTCCCGGATATTGTACAAAGGCTTATGTGGTGTCTGGGAATCTTTGCAGCTCAACTTTTACTGGCGCTTTGGATGCCTGGAATTACTGGATACACGGGATGGCTGTTGTTTGCAGTATTACTGGGTAGAGTCATGGGGACCGGACATCCAGTCCCAATTGATGATCAACCGTTAAGTTTCAACAGAAAAGTACTAGGCTGGTTGGCGATTCTCATCTTTATTCTTTGCTTTTCGCCAGTACCTTTGGACCTGGTGGAATTGGCCGCTCCTTGATCCTAAGCGGGGTACGCTTCGATACCTCCTAAGAGATTACGGACCTGAGTAAATCCCTGTTGTTGTAGATAGCGTTGGGCCTGTCCACTACGATTACCAGTTCGACAATATACAATGAGTTCCTGATCCTTCTTATCTTCCAAATCAGCTAACCGGTGAGGCAAAGTACCTAAAGGAATGTTGTTGCCTCCAATGTTTTGCTCTTCGTGTTCCCAAGTTTCTCTAACATCTAAGACGTTTAAGGTTTCTGATGCGTCTTTTCTTTCTTTTAGTTCGCTTGTAGTAATATCTTCCATTATTGATCTAGTAATATTAGTTTTTCTATTTGTAAGAATCTTCGTGTATAAAGACGTACAATATAGACACCTTTAGCTCGAGTGGAAAGTTCAATAACTTTTTGGGTTTTATCAAATGAAAAAGACACTTCTCTTCCTCTAAGGTCCGTTATACTAATCCTTTCCAAATCTTGCACGTTGCCGTTAATGCGTAGGCGGGGCTCCCTCAGCGGGTTGGGGTATAATACTAGTTTTTCTTGAGGTGCCGGTTCTGGTAATCCAGTTATGACATCATCCGTACTGCCAAAAACGGGTCTTATCATGAGATTACCACTCACGCTGGTATTGGGCTGCCATATCCCGGAAGTATTAAAAAAGACCTTATCACCACTATCCCCGTTCTTGTCCAAACCAATCAATATTGGCGTTTCTCCCAATTGCTGAATACCCACATACAGACTATCAGATACCAATAGGGCGCGAGACAGGGGATAATTGGTAAACTCGTCCAAAGTGTCTGCAGGTTGTAGAAAAATAGTTTGAGAATGAATCAACAGCTCGTCATTTCCAACTCGACTCCAAATGGAGAGCCGCACGCTTTCATTTCCCTGATCCGACTCGGTATTGGGAAAGTAGATATCCACTGCGGTAAGGGTGTCCTGTACGGGCAACACATATAGGTAGGCAAGTCGGCCGTTTATGGTGTTTACTCCGGCGGCTGTTTCAGCGGTACCATCGTCATAAGCATAATGCAGCCCCAGGCTTACTTTTGAAACAGCGGTATCATTGACCGCTAGGTCAATGGTGTTAAAAAAGATGCTATCCCCACTACCAGGATCAATAAAGTCAAAGAGTAGTGAGTCCTTGGTGCGGATAAAAAATTTCGTAAGAATGTCCAACGCTGCACCATTTTTGGCATTGTTAAGTGCAGTGGTATCGATGGCATTGGCCCTGATGGGAGTAAACTGTTGTCCGTTAAATAACAGCCCATCGTCATTGGTGTTGTTCATTTCGTCAATCAAGGAGCCATTGGCAGCATTTATTATCTGGGCACCAAAACGAATAGAAGCAGGGAAGCCTACCGGCGGCTCCAGACTAAATCCCGTCACTGATGTGCTATCTCTGAACAAACCAGCACGTTCACAATAGTGTTCAAAGGGAATGGCGCTAAAATTTTTAAATATGCTAGTTGGGAAAGTACTTAAAGTACGGTCGCGACGGAAAAAGTCTTGACTGTCGCGTCGGGTGCGCAACAGCACATAATCGATATGCCAGTTGTCGTACCCTCCCGTGAGCTTGCCAAAAGATTGAAATCTAAATTGAAATCCTGCATGTTGGAAATTACCGCTGGGCACCGGTATTAATTCTTGCTTAAAGGAAGTCGTTTGAGTGGTATCTCCACCAACTGCGCTCCATTGGGTGATCCAGACGCCAGCACTATTCTTAAATTGAAGACGAATGCTATCCTGTTGTTCAGGAATCTCACCGTTGCCTCTTTTTTGCCAGAAAAAGCTCAGGTACAAGGTACTTTGTAATCCAGCGGCTATGTTGCTCAGGTTGATGGGTTGTGATACCAAACTGTCAGCCTCACCGCGTTCATCCAGAATGCTATAAGGCACTCCCTGCTGGTCTGTTCCGTCAAAGGTGGCCACATTCAATGATGGTGGTCTTAAACCTCTTCCTGGATTTACATGAACATTTGCTCCGAATAGCCAACGCGTGCTGTCCGGAAGTAGGCTACTATCCGAAAAGTCATCCCAAAAAGGTAAGGTTAAGGTATCAATTACCTGGGTGGCACGATTGGCCAGGCTTTCGTTTCCTTTCTGGTATAGGGGATATTCTACCACTTGCCCCCAGGCAAAATGTAAACTAAATAGTAGTAAAAGGGTAAAGAAACTTCTTTTAGAGCCCACCAACATCGCCTTCATTAATCTAATTACCCGAAGAAGCCCCGTAATTGACTTTTTGAGTTTCTTCATCGTATCCTACCACCCAAAGGTCCACGTCTTCGCCAATCCTAATGGAGCGTCCGTCAACAGGGATTTGCCTCACCACCGTACCTACTCTGGCCGTATCCGAAGGTTCAACCCCTAGGATACTACCCAAGCTCAAACCGGAGCTTTGTACAGTAAATCTTGCTTCATCAAAGTCCATACCCACTAGTCGTGGAACTTCCAGCATTTGGTTGCCTAAGCCGTCGCCAACAACAAGATCTACTTTCGAGCCCTGATAAATGGAGTCGCCAGGTTCAATGCTTTTACCACCATATTTTTGATCCAATACGGCATTTTGGGCTAAATCAGGGATATATTCAATAGCGCCTACGTCTAAACCATAGCTTTCCAGAACCATATGGGCGCTCTTGACGGAGCCATCGACCAAATCCGGCATGCGAACCTTCCTAGGGTTCGTTTTATTGAGGTTTATAAAAATTTTCCGGTTGGATTTTACTTTTGAGCCCGCAGTGGGAAACTGCTTTAGTACTGTTAAGGCCGCATACTCACTGTTATATCCAGAATCTGATTCTATTTCGTACCGTAAATCACGATCCAATAGATAGTCTTCCAATTCGCTATGCGCCAATCCCCTAAGATCAGGTACGGTTATGGTTTCACCGTGATTGGTATAGGATGGTAGGAAATTGTAAAAAAATACCAAAATCAATGCTAGTGATATCACGAGCATGATGGCAATGTGTATTCCTATTTTTTTCATTAAAAAAACCCGTGTTTCAGTAAAATTACAGCATTTGTTGAATTCGACAAATTTTTGTTTTCATCCTGATCATAAGGCCAACGCATATCTGGCTAAATTATTGTAAATGAATGAGTTTAGTATTGTCGGTTATCGTATTCCCTGTTTAGTTCTTTTTGTTGTTCAAAACGCGCAATAGCCATTTCCAATATTTGCGTAATAAGATCAGTATAGTCGATACCATGCTGCCCCCAAAGTGATGGAAACATACTGCTGTTGGTGAACCCAGGAATAGTATTGATCTCATTAATGAAGATTTCTCCTTGATCCGTTAGAAACAGATCTACCCGGGCAAAATCTTCGCAATTCAATGCCTGATAAGATTGGACGCAAATATCTTTAATTTTTTCAGCCGTTTCCGGAGGCAATTCCGCAGGAATTTTAATTTCAACCGCGCCGGGGTCTTCATACTTGGCATCGTAAGTATAGAATTCATATTTGGGGTTGATCACAATTTCCCCGGGGCTAGACGCTTTAGGGCGGGCATTGCCTAGTATGGCACATTCTAATTCCCTACCCTGGATATAAGCCTCAAGGAGTACGCCTTGGTCGAAACTAAAAGATTCTTTTAAAGCCTGCTCATACTCCTCCGCAGATTTGACTTTTGAGATTCCTACAGAAGAACCCAATGAAATGGGTTTCACCATAAAAGGTGAACCAATCGTCGATATCACCTGTGAGTACTCCAGGTGTTCGCCTTTTTGAGGGTTAAAGGTTAGAAAACGGCTGGTTGGTATTCCCGAAGCTTGCAACAGGCGCTTACTAAGTAGCTTGTCCATAGCGACTGCGGAACCCAACACGCCTGAACCAGCGTAAGGAACCGACACGGTTTGCAATAAACCTTGTATACTACCGTCCTCACCATCGGTTCCATGCAACACGGGAAATACTGCATCAAGTTTGCCCGTGCCATCAGTTCCAGTAGTGGTTTGAAAGGTATCCGATGAATGTCCTAAACTCAAGTTTAACGCAGGCCCTTCCCCTATGTCCTGATCGATATCACGAACTAAATGCCATCGCCCTTTTTTAGTAATACCAATTAGGACAGGGTCAAAGAGATTTTTGTCCATATGTTGAAAAACATTTCGCGCGGACCGGATTGATATCTCATGCTCTACTGATTTGCCTCCATAGAGCAAGCCTATCCTTCGTTTATTTTCCATATAAATGAGGCTAATTTTATTCTCATAAAGAAAGCAAAAATACTTGAATTTGCATTTCTATTGAGTCATTATTATGCGCCGAGTTTCTTGGAATGAAGCTCCTACTGCTTGAAGAATGTATACACCGGCACTATTGGGCAATTCCACTTGATACGTTTGATTCAATACGTCATTTAACTGGAAGCTTTGTACGACGCGCCCTAAAGGATCTATTACTCTTACGGCCATCTGTTGACGCTCATTCAAATTAAAAGTTATGTTAAATTCATCTTCAGCAGGGTTTGGAAAAAGAATTAACTCGTCCTCGCCCAAACCTAGGCTGAATGTGCTGGAAGAAGTGAAAAACTCAATATTATCCAAGTACAAGTTATTACCGAAATCGTTGACCCCGACAAAAGCGATACGCACATTCCTTTGACCGATAAAAGAACTTAAATCAACCGTGACCTTTTCCCAATCTGAAGTGCCACTGGGTACAAACTCCGTCGTTTGTTGGGTAGTTGCCAATTCTTGACCAAATCCACTAAACACCGTCTGTGAATAATTATCACCACAGTCAGTTGACACTAAAATTTCCAAACCATCACTAAAGTTATCCCCACCAGCGTAGGCCAGATCAAAGGTCAGGGTAGGGCTAGTGGCTCTGCTAAAGTCAAGTACGGGGCTAACCAAATAGTCTTTAGCTCCTTTTTCTGGATAGCTGAAAAAATTTATTACAGCGCCTTGGTTTCCTGGGGACCCCAACCCTGGGGCCGCGATTACTTCCCAGGCGATACCCTCATCCAAGCTTAATTTAAGCCAATCGGTTTCTGCCAGGCTGGTCTCAAACGTTTCTATTTTAGGTATGATGTCGAATTGCCCATCAAGGATATAGGGGGCGCTAAGTGAGTTATTTTCAAGATTGCCATCGTTGGGAAGGCCATTAACCGCTAATATGGAGGCGGTGATTTCACCAACCCCAGTCTCCAAGGTTTGGGGAAGAAAAGTAACAGACGTACTTTGATTTGGCCCTAACGTCAGGCTATTGACGGTAACTACACCGCTTTCTCCAGAGGACAATTCGTAGGCAACTTGAAAATTGGAGATGGTGTTGATCCCCGTATTTTGCACACGAAATTGTGGTACTACCACGGCTTGACAACTTACCAGATTGGGGCTAATTATAGTGGTTACGGCCAAGTCTATTGGCGGTCTTTGAGTACCTGTGATGTTAACATCATCCAGGTATAGATTGTTACCAAAGTCATTTATCCCAATAAAGGCAATT